>NZ_PKUB01000015.1:20075-114615 GCF_002868845.1 Desulfuromonas sp. | reverse complement strand
TGAGCGTAGCGAACGGGCGTGCGAGAAGGTCTTTCTCCTTGTTTTTCTGGTCTGCAAAGCCGTTACCGGTCCAGGTCCGCCAGCACGAAGTCGATCGACCCGAGGATGGTGATCAGGTCGGCGATCAGCCAGCCGCGGCTCATCATCGGCAGGGCCTGCATATGGGCGAAGCTCGGGGTGCGGATGCGGCAGCGATAGGGGCCGCTCCCCCCGTCGGAGACGAGGTAGTAGCCGCATTCGCCCTTGCTCGACTCGATGGCCCTGTAGCACTCGCCCCGGGGGGCGGTCGGGCCGCGGGTCACGTTGACGAAATGGTGGATGAGGCTCTCGATGTCCCGCAGGCCGTCCTCGCGCCTCGGGTAGGTGTGGCGGTAGTCGCCGCTCGTCCACGGCCCTCCCGGCATCGTCTCGGCCGCCTGGCGGACGATTTTCAGGGACTGGCGCATCTCCTCCAGCCTCACCCGGTAGCGGGCATAGGAGTCGCCTCCTTCGGCCGTTGCCACCTCGAAGTCGTAGCGCTCGTAGCCCGAGTAGGGCATCGCCCGGCGCAGGTCCCAGGCCAGGCCGCAGGCACGCAGGTTGGGGCCGGAGAGGCCCCAGTCGATGGCCTCGTCGAGACTGATCGGGCCGACCCCCTCGGTGCGGGCCCTGAATATCGGCCCGTCGGAGAGGAGGGTGTCGAACTCCCCGATGCGCCGGTCGAAGTCCACCGTGAACGCGTCGACGGCCCCCTTCCACCCCTCGGGGAGATCGAGCGGCACCCCGCCGATGCGCAGCCACGAGGGGTGCATGCGCCCGCCGGTGATCATCTCGACGATGTCGAAGATCTTCTCCCGCGACTCGAAGGCGTAGAAAACCGGGGTCATCGCCCCCACGTCGTGGGCGAAGGTGCCGAGCCAGACGAGGTGGTTGGCGATGCGGAAGAGCTCGCAGAGCAGCACCCGGATCGCCTGAGCCCGCTCCGGCACCTCGACCCCGAGGAGGGTTTCCAGGGGGTACAGGTAGGCGAGGTTGTTCTGGATCCCCGAGAGATAGTCGATGCGGTCGGTGTAGGGGATGAACTGGCTCCAGTGCTGGCGCTCCCCCACTTTTTCGGCGGCGCGGTGGTGGTAGCCGATGTCCGCGTCGATGTCGACGATCTCCTCTCCCTCCAGTTTCAGCACCAGGCGCAGCACCCCGTGGGTCCCGGGGTGATGGGGGCCGAGGTTGAGGATCATCGTCTTTTCGGCCTCGCCGACCTTCTCCCCCTTGAAAAAGTCGCCTCCGTCCTTCGGTGTCATGGTCGCCGCCGTCTCCGCCGTGTAGGGGGGCATTTCGGTGGCCCGGAAGGGGTGGCTCTTGCGCAGGGGGTGTCCCTGCCACGAGTCGGGCATGAGGATGCGGCGCAGGTCCGGGTGGCCGGCAAAGCGCACCCCGAACATGTCGAACGCCTCGCGCTCGTACCAGTCCGCGCTTGGCCAGATCTCCGATATCGACGGCGCCTCCGGTTCGGGGCCTTCCAGGGGGACCTTGACCCGCAGGTAGCCGGGGTCGTCGAAGGAGAGGAGGTGGTAGACGAGGGAGAGGTCGTGGTCCGGGCGGCTCTGCCGGGCGCTCTCGTCGATCGCGGTGACGTCTTCCAGGCGGCGGAACCGCTTCGGGGCCTCCTCCTTCAAAAAGCGCAGCAGTTCCGGGGCCCGCTCCGCGGAGGTGAGGAGGGTCGGCATGTCCGCCCCGTCCGGGTCCTCGGTGACCTCCTCGCCGAAGCGCTCCTGTAGCGCCTGCTTCAGGTCGGGCGTCGAGGGGGGGAAGTCAATGCGCGGCTGGGGCGGGGTCCACAACTGGGGCGAGCGGCTACTCCTGAAAAAGGGGTGCTGGGCGCTGGCGCCGCGGATCGGGCTGCTGCCGTAACCGGGGCCGCGGGTGTCGCGGCTCTTGGTCTCGCCGTCGACGAGGATCGGCACCGTCGTCCCCTCGCTGCCGCCCGAAAGGCCGAGGACCTTGCGCGCCGGCTTCTCCTCGGCGGCGATCTTCTCCTGCAGGAGCATCAGACCCTGCATGAACGCCTCGGGGCGCGGCGGGCAGCCCGGCACGTAGACGTCGACCGGGACGATCTGGTTGACCCCCTGGATAACGCTGTAGGTGTCGTACATCCCCCCCGAGTTGGAGCAGCTCCCCATGGAGATCACCCACTTGGGGTTGGGCATCTGCTCGTAGAGGCGCAGGATCGTCGCCCCCATCTTCTTGAAGGGGGTTCCCGAGACGACCATCAGGTCAGCCTCGCGGGGGGTGCCGCGCAGCACCTCGGCGCCGAAGCGGGCCAGGTCGAAGCGCGGGGTCATGCTCGTCATCATCTCCACGAAGCAGCACGACAGGCCGAAGAACATCGGCCACATGCTGTTTTTGCGCCCCCAGTTGATGGCGTCGTCGAGGGTCGTGAGGATGACGTTGTCGGGGATCTCCCGGCTCATTCGGTCCTCCCCCGCGGGCGCGCCTTGCGCTCGGCGCTCGGCCCCCAGTCGAGCCCGCCCATCTTCCACAGGTAGAGCAGGCCGAAAAAGAGGATGACGATGAAGAAGGTGATCTGCCAGAAGCCGGCCCAACCGAGCAGGTCGTAGGCCACCGCCCAGGAGACGATGAAGACCGCCTCCACGTCGAAGACGATGAAGAAGATGGCGACGAGGTAGAAGGGGACCGGCTCGCCGAGGCGGGCCACGCCGGAGGGAAGGATCCCCGACTCGTAGGGCTGGCCCTTGGCCTCGCTGCGGGTTTTATGGCCGAGAAACCAGGCGAGAAAGAGGAGGACGCCGATCAGAAAGACCGCGATCGCGCCGTAGAGCCCGAGGGAGAGGAGGGCCTCCAGCGATGGCGGGGCCTCGCCCGCGGCGGGAAGAATCGGAGGCGCTGGGGGGGCGGCAGAAGGCATGGCGGCTCGTCAGCGGATGTGGAGAAGCCCCGGCCGCCGGATGCGGACGGCGGGATTTCGACGGTCCCGGGAGGGGGGACGAAACAGCTTCTAATGTTAGCAGAAAAAGGCCGTTTGTCCATGGCGAGGGGGGAGGGGGGCGTGTAGCATCGTTCTGGTTTTGAGCACGCCTTCTCGAAATGCCAGGAACAGGTCGCAAAAAAAGGGCGGAGCCGTTGTCGGCTCCGCCCCGAAGGACTGTTCTTTTTCCTGTTTTTCTCTATCCCCGTCCCTTTTCGATCGCCGCCCGGGCCAGCTCGTCGCAGCGCTCGTTCTCCGGGTGGCCGGCGTGGCCGCGCACCCAGCACCACTCCACCTGGTGCTTTTGGGAGACCTCCAGGAGTCGCTCCCACNCCACTCGGTGATCCCCTTCTTGACGTACTGGGAGTCGGTCGTCAGGTGGACCCGGCAGGGGCGCTTCAGCGCCGCCAGCCCCTCGATGGCGCCGATGAGCTCCATGCGGTTGTTGGTCGTCCGGGGCTCGTATCCGGAGAGTTCCCGCTCCCTGCCGCCGGAGCGCAGCAGGGTGCCCCAGCCTCCGGGACCGGGGTTGCCCGAGCAGGCGCCGTCGGAGAAGATCTCGACGATGTTTTCTTTTTCGGTCATAGGCAGATCGCATCCAAAGGGTCAAAGGAGAACCGAGTGCAACATACCACAGGCGGCGAGGCGAGGACAGCCCCTCTTGAGGGTCGGGGATAGTGGTTTTGTCTTGGTTGGTTTTAATGGGACTGTTATGGTAGGGCATTGTCAGAATCGCAAGGGCTGTCGATCAACGGTGCCCACATCACATTGCCCGGCGGGGGAATCGTCGGCAACAGACCTTTAATTGTAAAGAGAGGTTAGGCCCGCCATCGGCGAATCGCATTGCCGCTATACCCGCAGATCAATTTTCGAGAGAAATGGCGCGGGCATTTATGGCCAGAATGATTTGCATCTTTCCCCATGGACGAAGAGCATCTGGTTTTGGCGTAGCGGTACATCGAGATGAATCCGGTGGTGGCAGGAGTGGTCGAGCGCCACGGGAGGGGAGGTGTTTGTCGAGAGATTGGTGGACGCAATGGGGCGGATTTAACGACCTTAGAACCCAGGCCAAACAAGAGATGAGTATACTGTCCCCGGAACTCCCCCGGCAACTTTGCAGACTGCGCAAAGTAGCCAGTCCCAAGCGACCGGGGGATGGTTTTCAGGTGCCTGTCCCCTTGGGTAGACACGTTGATATTGGTGCCGCTGGCAGATTAGACACAAGTGCAATTAATGTCAATTCTGAGTCTATAATTAGCTTGGGACAAGGTGATGTAGATACAAGGTGAATAAATTACGGAGACCCTTTTTCAATAAGTCATGGTGATTTGCATACAGAAAAAGTATGGAAAAAAATTGAAAACAAAATATGGTGATGTTTTATGAATAAAAAAATAAGTAAAGATTTTGAAAGTTTTATTTTTGGTGTGTTATTTCATGCAGCTGTTTGGATACTTGTTGTTAGTTTTGATGTTCAAAGATTTAATTTTTTATGCGATGAGGAGAGTTGCTACTTGTTGATTTTGTTAGATTTGCCTTTTTCACTTATATATGCAGTTGGTGGGCAAGTAGCAATTTCAAAATGGTCTTTAATGATAGGGTCTATTTGGTGGGGGTTTTTGTTTTTACTCGTTATTAAATTTATTCGCTTTTTCAAAATAAAAAGACCCTGAAGGGGACAGATCACTCTTAAGAGACCCTGAGGGGGACAGGCACCTTTTAATTAAAGATTGAGCGGTTGTGTGAGAGGGACAGGCAACTTTGCAGACTACGCAAAGTAGCCAGTCCCTAGCGACCGGGGGGCGGGTTTCAGGTCCTGTCCCCCTCAGCAGAGGCCAACTAAAAGGAGGGGGGAGATGCCGAGGGCTGCGCGGGCTTTGGTGGATGGCGAGGTCTATCACGTTCTCAATCGAGGGAACGGGCGGAGTAATGTCTTTCACAAGCCGGCTGACTTCGAGGCGTTTGTGAAGTTGATCGGTGAGGCGAAGGAGCGCTACCCGGTCAAGGTGATCGCCTACTGCCTGATGTCGAACCATTTTCACCTGCTGGTGAAGCCGACCCTTGGAGAAGACCTTAGCAAGTGGATGCGCTGGCTGATGACGAGTCACGTACGCCGCTACCACCGCCACCACGGCACCAGCGGCCACATCTGGCAGGGACGCTTTAAAAGTTTCATCGTTCAGGACGACGAGCACCTGGTGACGGCGGCCCGCTACGTGGAAGGCAACCCGGTGCAGGCGAAGATGGTGAGTTCGGCGCGAGAGTGGCACTGGTCCTCCCACCGGGAGAACCTCGGCGAGACCGAACGAGGACTGACCGACGAGGGGATGTTCGAGGTGCCCGCCGACTGGGCCGCCTATGTCGATACGCCGCTATCCGGCAGGGAGCTGAACAAGCTGAAACTGAGCCTCCACCGCGGCGTCGCCTTGGGGACAGGCTCCGTAGGTGCCTGTCCCCATGAAATAACAAGTTGTTAGGGCGACAGTCGAAGGGGACTGGCTCCCGCAGGGTGCCTGTCCCCTTGGGTAGACACGGTCATTGTCCCCTCTGAGCAGACAGGTCGTCGAACGGCTGCGGGTAGGGGGACAGGCAACTTTGAAAAAACCCCAAAGTAGCCAGTCCCCGGGAGACGGCAGGTCGTCAAGTGGCAGCAGATAGGGCGACAGTCGATGGGGACTGGCTCCCGCAGGGTGCCTGTCCCCGTGGGTACGGGTAAGGGGACAGGCAACTTTGATAAATCCCAAAGTAGCCAGTCCCTCAGATGCCGGTGACGAGAAAGTCGATGGCTGAAACAATTTCGGAACGATGCTCCGCCAAAGATCCGACCCGCTCCCCGAGGGCATGCCGGGATATACCGGCCAGCTCGGCGGTAGACATCACCACCGGCTCACCTTCGATGTTGAAAGCGGGGTTGAGGTGCTCGGCCGGCCTTGGCATGACGGAGCGCCTGACCAGCGGCACGACGATGCGGGTGGCCAGGGCGTCGAGCAATGCGTTCTGGACGTCGAGCAGGTAGGGGATCGACTCCCGGGTTTCGAGGCCGGGGTTGCGGTAGACGTCGAACTGGGCCATCAGAACCGCCTCAGGCCGTCGCTGAAGACGCCTTCCTGCTCGACCCGGCGGTTGTACTCCTCGAGGGCCGGCCGGTTGTCCCTCAGCCACTGTGCGCGGCGGGCCTCGCGGACCAGTTCGGCGAGGCGCTCTTCGAGAGCCCGGGAGAGGTTGATGTTGAGGGCTTTGGCCTGTTTCAGCAGATCGCTGTTGAGGCTGAGGTTGGTCGGCTTCTTGGGCGCTTTGAGATCGTAGGCCGGTTCCATGTGTGCCTCCGCAAAGAATATTATACGCATACTATATGCGCATTCAAGGCAAGGTGCAAGGGTTGGGTTTCCGTCGGGGGAGGGGACTGGCTCCCGCAGGGTGCCTGTCCCCGGTTGGCAGACCGTTGGTCGAACGGCAGTGGGTAGGGGGCAGGTAATTTTGCATAGTTGGCAAAGCAGCCAGTCCCTAGGCTGCGTCTGGGGGCGTGACCTCGCGGTCGAGTTTGCCTGCGAGTTTGGTTTCGGCCACTTCGAGGTCGTAGGCGCTTTGCAGGTTCATCCAACTCTGGGCGTCGGTGCCGAAGAAGCGGGCGGGTCGCAGGGCGGTGTCGGCGGTGACGGCGCGTTTGCCGGCGCAGATTTCATCGACCCGGCGCTGCGGCACCCCGATCGACTTGGCGAGGCGGTATCGGGTGATGTCCATCGGCTTGAGAAAATCCTCAAGCAGGATTTCGCCGGGATGCACTGGGGGAAGGTCGCGCTTTTCATGTCGGGTACTCCTTTAATGGTAATCGACGATTTCTACATCGAGAACGCTGCCGTCCTGCCAGCGGAAGCAGATGTGCCACTGGTCGTTGATGCGGATGCTCCATTGCCCGGCTCGGTCGCCGGGGAGTTGTTAGAGGAGGTTGCCGGGCGGGACGCGCAGGAAATCGAGACTGGCGGCGGCGCTGAGCTGGACCAGCTTGCGCTGGGCGATGCGTTGCATGTCCTGCGGCAGTTCTCGGGAAAACCGGCCGTGGAAAAGCTTTTCGGTCCCTTTGCAGAGGAAGTTGCGAATCATAAGGCTATAGTGTCGACATGCTGTAGTATCGTCAATCGATTGTATTGAGCGTTTTGGGGGCTGTCCCGTTCTTTGCGACTGTCCCCGGGGGGATTCGCCCACTTCTTCGCCCGCATCACGCGGGCTCATGCGTCGGCTCCCCTCCACTCGCTGCCGCGATCATCCCTGGTCGGTCTTCTGACATTCGGTCAGCGCTCGTTTCGCTTCGAATCCCCAATCGATAAAAACGAGAAGAGCCCTCCCATATGCATGGAAGGGCTCTTCTCGTTTTGGCGTCCCCAGGGGGATTCGAACCCCCGTCGCCGCCGTGAAAGGGCGGTGTCCTGGGCCAGGCTAGACGATAGGGACCTGAAACTTCAAGTACCCNACTTCAAGTACCCAGCAGGAAATGACCCTGCGCGTACAGTGTTGAAATGGTGAGCCGGGGGGGGATCGAACCCACGACCATCTGATTAAAAGTCAGATGCTCTACCAACTGAGCTACCGGCCCGTGTAGCGAAAGAAGACTTTATACTGGATTCCCGGGGGCAAGTCAACCCCCTTTTTTTCTCTTTTTTCAGGCGAAGGGGTTGACGATCTGGATGGTCTGGTCGCGGCGCGGACCGACGGAGACCAGGACGACCGGGCAGCCGGTGACCTCCTCCAGTTTCTTCAGGTAGTTGCGGGCCTGGACGGGCAACTCGTCGTAGCTGGTGGCGCCGCAGATGTCGCATTTCCAGCCCTCGACTTCTTCGTAGACCGGGTTGCATTCCCGAAGGACCTCGAAGTCCTGGGGAAAGTAGTCGAGCATCTCGCCCCGGTAGGAGTAGGCGGTGCAGATCTTGATCGTCTCGAGTTCGTTGAGCACGTCCATCTTGGTGATGGCCAGGCCGCTCATGCCGCTGGTGCGCACCCCCTCGCGCAGGGCCACGGCGTCGAACCAGCCGGTGCGGCGGGGCCGGCCGGTGGTGGAGCCGAACTCGTTGCCGGCCTTGCGGAGCCGCTCGCCCATCTCGTCATGCAGTTCGGTGGGGAAAGGGCCTTCGCCGACGCGGGTGACGTAGGCCTTGGAGATGCCGATGACCTGGTCGATGTGGCGCGGGCCGACGCCGGTGCCGGTGCAGGCCCCGCCGGCGATGGTGGAGGAGGAGGTGACGTAGGGGTAGGTGCCGTGGTCGATGTCGAGCAGGCTGCCCTGGGCGCCCTCGAAGAGGATGTTGCGGCCGGCGTCGACGCTTTCGTTGAGAAGCCGCGAGGCGCAGCCGAGGTACTGCTTGAGGGACTGGGCGTAGGCGCCGTACTCCTCGAGGATCGCCTCTTCGCTCAGGGGAGGCTCGCCGAGGAACTTTTCGAGGTAGAAGTTCTTCTCGGGGAGGACCTCGCCGAGCTTGCGGGCGAAACCCTGGGGGTTGAGCAGGTCGATGAAGCGGATGCCGCGGCGGCCGACCTTGTCCTCGTAGGTGGGGCCGATGCCTCGGCCGGTGGTGCCGATCTTGCGGTCTCCCGAGCTCTTCTCGCGGGCGATGTCGATGGCCTTGTGGTAGGGCATGATGATGTGCACGTTGCCGTCGACCACGAGCTGGCTGTCGTCCTTGAGGTAACCCTTTTTCTTGAGGTTCTCGATCTCCTGGAGGAAGACCCCCGGGTCGAGGACCACACCGTTGCCGATGACGCAGCGCTTGCCCTCGTGGAGGATGCCGGAGGTGATGAGGTGGAGGATGGTTTTCTCGTCGCCGACGACCAGGGTGTGGCCGGCGTTGTTGCCCCCCTGGTAGCGGACGACTTCGCCCGCGTACTCGGTATAGATGTCAACGACCTTGCCTTTGCCTTCGTCGCCCCACTGGGCGCCTACGATAACTACATTGGCCATGTTTTCTGTCTCCTGGCGGGGTTCAGAGGGAGAAGTTCTCGTCGAGGACCGCCTCGTAGGCGAGCCGCGTCTCGGAACCGTCGGCGAGGCGGATGATCTGGACCTCGCCGTCCTTTTCCCCGATGATCATGACAAAACGGAAGTTCATTTTCTGGGCATATGCGAGGGTGTCATCCAGGCCGCGGGGGATGATGTCCCGGGCGGCCGAGTAGCCGCGTTCGCGCAGGGCGCGGGCGAGGCGCTGAGCCTTTTCTTTCTGGGCTCCGGCCTGGAAGATCAGTATGTCGGTGCTGTGAGCCGCAACCTGGTCGAGCTGCTTGTCGAGGGCGAACAGGAGGTTGAGCAGGTTGAAGGTGAACCCGGTGGCCGGCGCGGGGTAGCCGTAGCGGGCGGTCAGGTTGTCGTAGCGGCCCCCGTGGCAGGCGGCCCGCCCCATTCCGGGAAGGAAACCCTGGAATGTGATGCCGGTGTGGTAGTCGAGGCCGCGCAGTTCGCCGAGGTCGAAGGTGACGTGTTCCTGCACCCCGTAGACCTCGAGGATTTCGAGGACCCGGACCAGGTTGTCGAGGGCGCGGCGGGAGCGGTCGTTCTTGACGACCCCGGCGGCCCGGTCGAGGACCTCGCGGCCGCCGAACAGGCGGGGCAGGGCGTGGATCTCTTCCAGGGCCCGGTCGCTCAGGGGGACCTTCTCCAGCAGGGCCTTCAGGCCGGAGCTGTCTTTGCGGGCGATGGCCGATTCCACCTCGCGGGCCAGGGGGGCGGGCAGGGGCAGGTCGGTCATCACCCCGCGAAAGAACTCCACCTGCCCGATGTCGAGGGTGAACTCGGTGGCGCCGAGGGCCTTGAAGCATTCGACTGCCATGGCGATCATTTCGGCGTCGGCCTCGGGGCCGTCGAGGCCGATCATTTCCACGCCGGACTGGAAGATTTCCCGGTCCTTGCCCGCCTGCTGCTCGGTGTGGCGCAGGACCCGGCCCGAGTAGCACAGGCGCAGGGGCAGGGGGATCTCCCGCATGCGGGTCGCCACGATCCGGGCCACCTGGGGCGTGATGTCCGGGGGGATCGCCACCAGTCGGCCGCTCTGGCGGTCGTCGAAGCGAAAGGTCTTCTCCTGAAGTCCCCCGCCCAGGCCTCTTTCGAGGGCCTGCAGGTCCTCGAGGGAGGGAGGGATGACCGGCCGGAAACCCCAGCGGGAAAAGACGTCCTGCAGGGTCCGGCTCAGGTGTTCTATTTTGGCGGCCTTGATGGGGAGGAAGTCCCTGACCCCTTTGGGGATCGCGGCCTCGGGCGTGTCGTGGTGTCGGGTCATGGCGGTTTCTAATTCTCGATAAGTTGGGGCGTCCCGGGAGCGTGAAGGGGGCTCGCCGCGCCCTTTAGAGGTGCATCTGCACCGCGGAGAGGATGTTCTCGTTGTCCCGCAGCCTGGCCAGTACCTCCTCGGGTATTTTGCTGTCGACACCGAGGAGGGAAATTGACTTGCCGTCGATCTTGTGCCGTGACAGGTTCATCATGGCGATGTTGATGCGGGCTTCGGCGAGCACCTGGCCGACCAGGCCGATGACCCCGGGCCGGTCATGGTTGTGCAGGACCAGGATGTGGCCGTGAGGAACGGTTTCGACCTGGTAGTCGTCGACGCACACGATGCGGTAGTCGTTCTCCCCGAAGAGGGTTCCGCTGACCGAGTGGTCCCCGTCGATTCCGGAAACGATGAGCCGGATCGAGTTGGCGAATCCCTCCGTGGTGCTGCTCTTGGTCTCCACAACCCGGATGCCCCTCTCTCTGGCGAGGTAGGGGGCGTTGGCGTAGTTGACCATGGCGCCGAGCATCGGCGTCAGCAGGCCCTTGAGCAGGGCGATGGTCAAGTGGCCGGTCGGGTGTTCGGTGACGCTGCCGGCGTATTCGATGGTGACCGTGTGCAGTCCCTGGGCGTGATACTGGGCCTGGAAGGAGCCGAGCCGTTCGGCAAGTTCCAGGTAAGGGCGGATCTCCGCCAGCAGGTCCTCGCTGATGGACGGCACGTTGAGAGCGTTGACCACGATCCCCTTCTGCAGGAAATCGACGATCTGGTGGGCGACCTGAACCGTCACGTTCACCTGGGCGTCCACCGTGGCGGCCCTCAGGTGGGGGGTGCAGATCACCTGCTCCATGGCCAGCAGCGGGTTGTCCCTGTCCGGCGGTTCCTTGGCGAAGACGTCGAGGGCGGCTCCGGCCACCCGCCCCTCCTCGATGGCGGAGGCCAGGGCGGGCTCGTCGATCAATCCGCCGACTGCGCAGTTGACGATGCGGCAGCCCGGCTTGACCTTCTGCAGGGTGTCCTCGGCCAGGAGGCCGGCGGTTTCCGAAGTCAGCGGGATGTGCAGGGTGATGAAGTCCGAGCGGGACAGCAGTTCGTCGAAGTCGACCTGCTCGGCGCCCATCTGCCGGGTCGTCTCCTCGGTCAGGTAGGGGTCGTAGACGATGACCCGCATCTGGTGCCCCCGGGCCCGCTCCACGACAAGGCGGCCGATCTTTCCGGCTCCGATGACCCCGAGGGTCTTCCCGGCGATCTCCCCCCCCAGGAAACGGTCCTTCTCCCAATGCCCTGCCTTGATCGACCGACTGGCCTCGGGGATCTGCCGGGCCAGGGAGAGCATCATGGCGATGGTATGTTCCGCGGTGGTGGTGGTGCTGCCGAAGGGGGTGTTCATGATCACCACCCCCTTGCGGTTGGCGGCCGCCAGGTCGATATTTTCCACCCCGATGCCGGCACGGCCCACGACGCGCAGTTTTTTGGCCGCGCGCAGGACCTCCTCGGTGACCTGGGTGCCCCCCCTGACGATCAGGGCGTCCACTTCGGGGATGGCTTCGAGGAACTGGGCGGGGGCAAGACCGGGCTGGTAGTCCAGGTCGATGCCCTCGGCGTCCTCGAAGACCCGCAGCCCCTCGGGAGAAAATTTGTCCGCAACAAGTATTTTCATGCGTAAATCCGCGTTTTTGGCGGTTTGGATGAGGTTGGCTCCACCAAAGATTGAACGTTAGCAATACCCCTGGGGGATGTCAAGGCAAAAGCCGGTCGCTTTGCCGCCCCGGCGCGGGGGGAAGCGGCTTCCTTTTTCTGGGATGGCAGGAAGGTCTGCCCTTCTGCGGCGCCCCACCCTGCCGGGCGGTGGCACGCGGCTGTTTGTGGCCTTCGGGGGGGCTTCTGGAACGAAGTGACGGCGGGAGGGAGGCCGGGGGCGCGGGAAAAGGTTGTTTTTGCTTGACTTGCAGAAGTACGAGTGTATCTTTACAGACTGAATATTAAAGGGTTTTATGGCTTCCGAAGGGCGTGGGGGGAAGGGGCTGTCGGCCCTGGAACCTGAGGTGGCGCGGGAAGTTTTTAATTTGTGTTCCGGGGAGGGCTTCCCGCGTGCAGCGTCTTTCTGTTAATACGGTCCTGAGTCATTTCACCCTTTCGGTTGGGTTATATGCCCGAAACGTGGGTTTTGTTCACCCACGTCGGAGTCTGGGCGAAACCCTTCGGGACGGTTCGCCGCGTGCCTTTTGCGGGTGATGAGGGGCGAATTTTGCGGGATGGCATGAATTGTGAAAGCTGAATATATGAAGAATATGTTTTTGCGATTGTTTTTTTGTGCTAAATTTCCGCAGCTGAAACGACGATTCACTATCATTGCGGGCGGCAAGGCCGCCACAGCCAACACCCATTTACGGAGGTAGAAAGATGAAACGTATCGCCAAAGTTATTGCTCTCCTGGCCGTTGTGGCCTTTGCGGCCACGTCCGCATTCGCGGTCGAGGGAGGGAACCCCAAAAAAGGCAAGTACCTGTACAAGAAGAACTGCAAGGTCTGCCATTCCGAGGGGGGGGAAGGGGGCAAGATGACTCCGCTGAGCAAGACCATGTCCCAGTGGGACCGCTTCTTCAAGAAAGGGCACAGGGCCAAGCCCGAGGTTTTCGAGGGCAAACCCGAGAAGGACCTGCTCGATATTCACCAGTTTCTTTATGACCATGCCGCTGACTCCGATCAGCCCCAGACCTGCGGTTAATTTCTAATCCCTTATAGGAGGCAATTTTATGCGCACAATGTTGATCGTACTGCTGGCGGCCCTGTTCGCGGCCCCCACCGTCGCGATGGCTGAGGTCACTTCCGCTGAGCTGCAGAAGCAGATCGAGGAGCTGACCGAGGAACTCGAGGACATCTCCTCCCGGCTCGATACGGCCGAGAAGCACACGGCCACCGACCGCATCAGCTTCTCCGGCGATATGCGGGTCAAGGCTGACTCTCTTCACTACCAGGACATCACCGTCGGCCAGTTCCCCTTTCTGCTCGATGACAACCCAGCGTTCGGCCTGGAGCCCGTCAACTTCAATCCTGACGGGACCATCAAGCGCGAAACGGGTGATCTCGACAACGACATCCTCTACACTACCCGCCTGCGCCTCAACATGAAGGCCAAGGTTTACAACAACGTCAACTTCTCCGGCCGCCTCTCCATGTACAAGAACTGGGGCGACTCCTCCGGTGTCAAGGTTTTCGACTCCTTCAACGGCTTCACCCAGGACGGCACCAACTCCGGCAACACCACCGGCGACTGGCTGCGCGTCGAGCGGGCCTATTTCGACTGGAAGGACATCGGCGGCAGCAACTTCTACCTCTCCATCGGCCGCCGTCCCTCCACCTACGGCCCCCACACCCAGTACCGCGAGAACGAGCTGCGCGGCGGCACCCCCACCGGCCACCTGGTGAACTTCAACTTCGACGGCATCACCGTCGGCTACAAGCTCGGCGAGCACACCGGTATCGAGGGCCAGACCGTGCGCTTCTGCTACGGCCAGGGCTACGAGTCCGAGTGGGGCAACGGCGAGCTTTTCAACCAGGTGGAGCTTGACGACACCCATCTCGGCGGCTTCAACATTGACGCCTGGAACGACGGCACCAACTTTCTGCAGTTGACCGCCTTCGCGGCCCTGGACGTGACCGACGGGTTCAAAGGGCTGGTCGCCATCCCCGACCAGTTCCTCGGATTTCCCGGACTCGACCCCGCCTTTTCCACCGTGCCCCAGGCCTTTCCCGGCTTCAACTTCGTGACCCGCATGCAGGCCCGGGAAAACATCGGCGATATCTACCTCGGCGCCATCGGTTTTGCCCGCGAGGAGATGAACGGCGTCAACTGGTTCACCTCCCTGGGATGGACCCGCACCGATCCCAGCGGCGCAGCCGGCCCCTTCGGGGGGCTCCTGAACTATCAGGAGTTTTTCAACTTCGGAGACCCCGATCAGGACGGGATCCCCAACTTCGCCCCCACGGGCAGGACGGTGAGCGTCGACGAGGAAGACGGCTGGTCCGTCTACGCCGGTATCCAGGTGCCCGCCCCCATGGGCAAACTCGGCCTGGAGTACAACTACGGCAGCCAGTACTGGATTCCCTTCACCCAGTCCCAGGACGACGTGATCGGCAGCAAGCTCGCCACCCGCGGCCATGTCGGCGAGGCCTACTACATCTTCGAGGTCAATCCCCGCATGTTCATCAAACTCGGCGGCCTGTACTACGATTACGAGTACACCGGCAGCGGCGCCCCCGTGGGCGAGCCCAAAGACATCGATGACGTGATTGCCGGCAAGGAATTCTCTCTGCTTCCGGCTGTCGACACCGCCTACGACATCAACACGTCTTTGACCATCAAGTTCTAGTCTTCGTTTCGAACTTGCGCGAGGGGGGAGGGGAGCCACGCTCCCCTCCCCCTTTTTTTATGGTTCGATCTTTGCATCTTTTCGGCGGGTCCTGTTTCGCCCCGAGCCCGGCGCCCCCCTCTTGTCGCCGTAATTTCATCGATGTTGAGTGTCGTTCATGAGAATTGCGAATCCTCCAGACCGAAAGCCTGCCGAGCTGCTGTGGTTCGCCCTTCTGGGAGTCGGCATGCTGGTCGGCCTCTTTGCCTTCAGCTATATCCTGATTAACGGCCACTCCCACGAGTTCAACGCCCCATGGAAGCCCTCCTGGGGGATTCTGATTTCCACCTACGAACTCTTTGTCCTGCTCAGCGTAGGGCTGTGCCTGGTCGGCGCGATCGGCAACCTTGCCGGGCTGCCCGGTCGTGAGGCCTATATGCCGAGGGGGGTTCAGGTGGCGGCGCTGGCCCTCTTCATGGGCGTGGGAACGGTCTCCATCGAGCTGACCCATCCCATGCGCCTCACCTTTGACAGCCTGGCTCGCCGCGAATTCGTGGCGGCTATAGAGGTCTCCGTCTGCTTTTACGGCCTCTACCTGATCTGGCTCGGCGGCGAGTACCTGGCTCTGCTGCAGCGGGCCAGGCTCTTGTCCCTCTTGCTCGCCCTGGGTGCCTGGGCGACGGCCATGGCCGCCATTTATCGCATGGATACAGGCCTCGGGCTGTTCGGGGCCGTCGATTTCTGGCATGGATCGTTTTTCCTGGTCCATTCCACCCTCTCGGCGCTGGTCCTCGGCGGCGCTCTCTACCCCCAGGTCATTCTTCTCGGTCAGTGGCTTCGCGGGGGCGAGATGTCCACTCCGGTCGAGAAGTCTCTCGAGGGGATGAGGCGCTTCCAGGTCCTGATGATTCTCCTTCTCATGGCCTATGTGCTGGTGAGCATGGCGGCCGGCTCTTTTCTGGCGTCTCCGGCGACCGCCCGGGCCACCGCCAGCCTCATGGCTGGTCCCCTGTCCGTCAATTTCTGGCTGTTTGAGCTGGGCATCGGCATGCTCCTGCCCGTCTTTCTTCTCCTCTCCCGGTCCAGGTGCAGTCCCGTTCGGGTGGGCCTTGCGGGACTTTTGGCCATTGTCGGCCAGTTCTTCATGCATTACGACCGGGTCATCGTGGCCCAGCTCGCCTCCTTGCCGGAGGGGGCGCCGACCGAGGGGCTCGGCCTGACCAGCTACCTTCCCTGTCTCCCCAAGGTCTCCGCGGTGCTTGGGGCCTTGTCTCTTTTTCTCTTTCTCTGGTCCTTTCTGGAAAAGATGCGTCCCCAGGACGCCGACTGACCCCGCCTGCGTCAAAGAGCCCGAGCGATCATTGACGCAAAAGGTTTTTCTTGACCCTCGGCCCAGTGTATGATTGTATGATTGAGTAATCATACGGGGGGGGAGCATGGACGACGACACGGCATTTCTTCGGGCCGAAATTCTCAAGGCCGTCGGGCAGGAGACGCGGTTGCGCATCCTGGAGTTGCTTCGGGGCGGAGAGCGCTGCGTCTGCGAGATCTTTCCGGCCATCGACCAGGAGCAGAGCAACGTCTCCCGGCATCTCAACCTGATGCAGAAAGGCGGCCTGCTGGATCGCCGCAAGGAAGGTCCGAAGATTTTCTATTCAGTCAGGCACCCTGAGGTTTTGGAGATACTCGACCTGGCGGAGGCCGTCCTGCGCAAGGAACTGGAGGCCGGCCGCCGGGCGCTCAGGTCCCTCTGAAACCGCCAGGCCCGGCAAACGGAACGCGATAGACAGGGAGTCATTTGCGCACCATGTTCTTTCCCTTTGAATGGATTGCCGAGTTTTTGGTGGTGCGACTGCTCGACCTCTCCACGGAGACCCGCCTGGGGGGGGCGCTGCACTTTTTCGTCTACGACACCCTGAAGATCTTCTTCCTGCTGGCGGTCATCGTCTTCGCGGTGGCCCTGGTACGCTCCTTTTTCCCTCCCGAGAAGACCAAGCGCATCCTTTCCCACCGGCGGGAGTACGTCGGCAACGGCGCGGCGGCCCTGCTCGGGGTGGTGACCCCCTTCTGCTCCTGTTCCGCCGTCCCCCTTTTCATCGGTTTCGTGGAGTCGGGGGTTCCCCTCGGCGTGACCTTCTCCTTTCTGATCAGCTCCCCGATGGTCAACGAGGTGGCCCTGATCCTGCTCTACGGCCTGTTCGGCTGGAAGATCGCCGCACTCTACCTGGGAACCGGCCTGACCGTGGCGGTCGTGGCCGGCATCGTCATCGGGCGGCTCAAGCTGGAGTCCCACGTCGAGGAGTACGTCTACCAGATGCAGGTCGGAAGCGCGGAGGTCGCTGCACCTCCCTGGCGGGAACGGTTTGCCTACGCCCGGCAGTATACCGGGGAGATCTTCGCCAAGATCTGGCTGTACGTGGTGGTCGGCATCGGGGTCGGCGGCTTCATCCACGGCTACGTGCCGGAGGATTTCCTGCTCGCCTACGCCGGCCCGGATAATCCCTTTGCCGTTCCCCTGGCCGTGGTCCTCGGGGTCCCCCTCTACAGCAACGCCGCCGGGGTGATCCCCATCGTCCACGCCCTGATGGCCAAGGGGATGAGCCTCGGGACGGTCCTGGCCTTCATGATGGCGGTGACGGCCCTGTCCCTTCCCGAGATGGTGATCCTGCGCAAGGTCCTCAAGCCGCGCCTGCTGGCGGTCTTCGTGGGCATCATGACGGTGGCCATCATCGGCGTCGGATACCTCTTCAACCTGGTCCTGTGACCCTTTCTCGCGGAGGAGATCCCATGAAAATCGAAGTGCTCGGTCCCGGCTGCAAAAACTGCAAGACTCTGTTCGAGAACGCCCGCAAGGCGGTCAGCGAGACCGGGGTGGCGGCGGAGGTCGTCAAGGTGGAGGAGATGCAGAAAATCCTCGCTTACGGTATCCTGAAGACCCCGGGGCTGGCGATCGACGGGCAGATCAAATTCAGCGGCCGGGTCGCTTCGGCCGAAGAGATCAAGACGTTTCTGGAATAGGGGGGAGAGATATGGCGTTCAAGGTATTTCCGGCGCTGCTGGTCGGGCTTCTGTTGGCGATGGGAGCCTCGGCGGAGCAGGCGCCGCGGGGTGAGGGTTCCGCGGAAACCATCAAGGCTGCTCGCGCTTCGGGGCGGCCTGCCATGGTCGATTTCGGCGCGGGAACCTGCGTTCCCTGCAAGAAGATGAAACCCATCCTGGAGCAGGCGGAAAAGGACTATGCCGGAAGGGCCGCGATCATTTTCGTGGACGTTCACGAGGAGGGGGACGTCGCCAGGCCCTACGGGATTCGCTTGATACCGACGCAGATTTTCTTCGATCCCGCCGGCAGGGAGGTGTCTCGGCACGTGGGGTTCATGGACCGGGAGGGTATCGACGGAAACCTGAAAGGGCTTCTGCCGCGCTAGGGATTGCGCCGGCCGATCGGCATCCTCGTCGTTTCGTTGCTGGGGCGGCAAGCCGGGGCAATTGCCCCGGCTTGCGATCGGGGGGCTATTCGGCCTCCCTGACTTCAATCTCGTGGATTCCCTCGAGCTCTGCGCAGTCGCGAAACACGCTCTCCACGTCCGGGGAGCCGCTGAGGGTGACCTTCTTCGCGTGGGTTTTGCAATAGGCCTCCACCTTGGCCCGTTTCGAGGGCGGGGTGGCGGCGCAGGCGCTCAGCACAAAAAGGGCTCCCAGCAGCATCACAAAGGCTTTCATGGTCGAACCTCCTTTTGGTAGGATGAAGCGGATTTTCATTTACCGGCAGTATACCGTATAACCGGCGCGTTTTTTTTGATGCGCTCAGAGATTCATCGGGAAACAACGTGGAAACTCTCCTTGCGGACCATCCTCTGCTCGCCATCGGAGCCGCCCTTGCCGGCGGCATCCTGTCCTCGGCGTCCCCCTGCGTGCTGGCCATCGTCCCCCTGGTGGTCGGGTTCGTCGGCGGGTACGCGGACGGGGACCGCAGGAAGGCCTGGAGCTATTCGGCGGCCTTCGTTCTCGGCCTGTCTGCCACCTTCACCGCTTTCGGGGCGGCGGCCGCTTACCTCGGCACCCTCTTCGGCGACATCGGCCGGTTCTGGCCCCTGGCGGTCGCCGGCCTGGCGGTCCTCATGGGTTTGAGCCTGATGGGGCTTTTCACGGTGCGACTTCCTTTCCCTGAGGGTCTGAAAACCTCGCGAAAGGGGCTGCTGGGCGCCCTGATCATGGGATTGCTCTTCGGCCTGGCCTCCTCTCCCTGCGCCACGCCGGTTCTGGTGGTGTTGCTGGCTTTTGTCGCCGGCGGCGGCGACGTGCTCTACGGGACCCTGCTCCTGTTCGCCTACGCCCTCGGCCACAGCGTCCTCCTTCTGGTGGCCGGGGCCAGCGCCGGCCTGGTGGAGGCTTTTGCCAAGAACCGGGGGTTGAGCGGCTTCTCTGTCTGGAGCAGGCGACTGAGCGGCGCGGCCATCGCCCTCGGGGGAGTCTACCTCTTCTACCAGCGATGGTAGGGACGGACATGTTCCCCGCCGCAGGAAAGGGTGGCAATAGGAGTCTGGAACCAGGAGCGAGGAGCGAGACCGGCCTTCCGGCGGGGAGGGCCAAGCGGAGAAAAAGGGGAGTGACGAGGATGGGCATACGCGTAGGCATCAACGGTTTCGGCCGCATGGGGCGCCTCGCCCTGAGGGCCGCCTGGGACTGGCCGGAGCTTGACATCGTTCACGTCAACGAGGTCAAGGGCGGCCCGGAGGCCGCCGCCCACCTGGTCGAGTTCGACTCGGTGCACGGCCGCTGGGCGCGGCAGGTGGCAGCGGCGGAGAAGAGCATCGTCATCGACGGCGTGGAGGTCGGCTTCTCCGGGCACCCTACGCCCGGGGAGGTCCCCTGGGCCGAGGCCGGGGTCGACATCGTCATCGAGGCCTCGGGCAGGTTCCGCACCCCGGAGCTGCTGCAGCCCTATTTCGACCGGGGGGTGAGAAAGGTCATCGTCGCCGCTCCCGTGAAAGAAGGCGCCCTGAACGTCGTGGTGGGGGTCAACGACGGCCTCTACGACCCCGCCAGGCACCACCTGCTCACCGCCGCCTCCTGCACCACCAACTGCCTGGCCCCGGTGGTCAAGGTGCTGCAGGAGAAGATCGGCATCGCCCGCGGGGCGTTCACCACCATCCACGACATGACCAACACCCAGATCCTCGTCGATGCGCCGCACAAGGACCTGCGCCGGGCCCGGGCCGCGAGCCTCTCCCTGATCCCCACGACCACCGGCTCGGCCACCGCCATCGCCCTCATCTACCCCGAACTCAAGGGAAAGCTCAACGGCCACGCGGTGCGCGTCCCCCTGCTCAACGCCTCGCTCACCGACGCGGTTTTCGAGATGACGCGGCCGGTCACCGCCGAGGAGGTCAACGGCCTGTTCCGCGAGGCGGCCGGCACCTCTCTCGAGGGGATCCTCGGCATCGAGGAGCGGCCCCTGGTTTCGGTCGACTTCAAGAGCGACCCGCGCTCGGCGATCGTCGATGCCCTCTCCACCATGGTCGTGGACGGCACCCAGCTCAAGGTGCTGGTCTGGTACGACAACGAGATGGGCTACGTTCACCGGATGATGGAGCTGTGCCGGAAAGTCGCGCTGGCTCTTTGAATGGCCTGGGTGGCCGCAGAGACGCGCAAGGGCGCAGCGGCAGCTGTAAGGTGTAGGCTGTAAGCTTGAGGTCGGGGGCTGGTTCCCCCTCTGCGTCTTGGCATCTCTGCGTTGAAGAGGGCCTTGCCCGGGGCCACTCTTTCCCCCATTTCGAAAAGTAAAGGTTTCAGGACCCAGCCCGCCATGACCGACCTGCGCAACTACGCCCTCGTTACCGGGGCCTACTGGGGCTTCACCCTCACCGACGGCGCCCTGCGCATGCTGGTGCTGCTCCATTTTCACGAACTCGGCTACGCGCCGGCCCAGATCGCCCTCCTCTTCCTGCTCTACTAGTTCTTCGGCGTGGTCACCAACCTGGTCGGGGGGTGGGTCGGCTCCCGCATGGGGCTGAAGATCACTCTCTTTGCCGGGCTCGCCCTGCAGGTCGCCGCCCTCTGCCTGCTCGCCCAGCTCGATCCCGGCTGGTCGGTTCTCGCTTCCGTGGCCTGGGTGATGGGGGCCCAGGCCCTTTCCGGGATCGCCAAGGACCTGACCAAGATGAGCTCCAAGAGCGCCATCAAGCTCCTGGTCCCCGGGGAGGCCCAGGGCGCCCTCTTCAAGTGGGTGGCGGTCCTGACCGGCTCCAAGAACGCCCTCAAGGGGGCCGGTTTCTTCCTCGGCGGGGTGCTGCTGGTCTGGTTCGGCTTTCGGGCGGCGCTGCTGGCCATGGCGGCGGTCCTGGCCCTGGTGCTGGTCCTTTCGGTCCTCTCTTTTCCGAAGGGGATGGGCAGGACGGGGGGCAAGGTCAAGTTCTCCCGCATCCTCTCCAAGAGCCGCGACATCAACCTTCTCTCGGCGGCCCGCCTCTTTCTGTTCGGTTCCCGGGACGTGTGGTTCGCGGTCGGCCTGCCGGTCTATCTCTCGGCCGGTCTCGGCTGGAGCCATCCCCAGGTCGGCGGATTCCTGGCCCTGTGGGTGATCGGCTACGGAGGGGTGCAGTCCCTGGCCCCGGTCCTGCTTCGTCGCGGCCTGGCCGGAGGCACGCCCCGGGGCGGCACGGCGAGCCTCGGGGCCTTTGCCCTGGCGGGCCTCACCGCGCTGATCGCCCTCGGCGTCGGGGCGGGGCTCTCGCCGCGGCTGACGGTGGTCGCCGGGCTGGCGCTGTTCGGTTTGGTCTTCGCCGTCAACTCCGCGGTCCATTCCTACCTGGTTCTGGTCTACACCGACAGCGAAACGGTATCCCTCGACGTCGGCTTCTACTATATGGCCAACGCCGCCGGGCGCCTGGTCGGCACCCTCCTGTCGGGCCTGGTGTTCCAGGCGGCCGGCTTGGTCGGCTGTCTCTGGGTGTCGGTGTTCTTCGTGCTGATCGCCGGTGCCCTGTCGCTGCGGCTGCCTCGGGGGAGCAGGGCGGAGGCCCGATAGGGTCCGGCTGGATCTGCTGCGGGCTGTTTTGCCGCCGGCTCGGCTTCAGGTTGAGGTTTTTTCCAAAAAAGAGTATAAAATAGAATAAATTCGCACACAGGAGACATCGCCCATGTTCGGTCTTGGCACTCAGGAACTGATTATCATCCTCGTTTTGGTCCTCATCATCTTCGGAGCCGGCAAGCTTCCCCAGGTCGGCGGCGCCCTCGGCAAGGGGCTGCGCAATTTCAAGCAGGGAGTGAAGGAGGCCGAAGGGGAGCAAGAGGACGACAAGCATCTGGAGGACAAGAAGGAGGAGTAGGCCTGCCTCCTTCCTTTTTCCGAGCTCGCGCATCGCGCGGGCTTTTTTTTCGCCCGCATTCATTCACCCGGGCAGACTCCCCCCGTGAAACCAGAGAGGCCCTCCCCGGCGTTTGCCGGGGAGGGCCTCTCTGGTTCTTGTCGATGCCGGTGGAAGATTACTGCTGGGGGGTGATGGTGATCGCTACCCGCCGGTTGAGCTGGCGGCCGTACTCGCTGCCGTTGTCGGCGATCGGCTTGCTTTCGCCAAAACCGATGGTGGTCATGCGCGCAGGGTTGACCCCCTGGCCGACGAGGGTGTTCTTCACGGTCATGGCGCGGCGCTCGGAGAGCTGCTGGTTGAACTGCTCCGAGCCGCTGCTGTCGGTGTGCCCGGCGACCAAAATGGTGGTCTGGGGGTACTGGTTGAGCACCTGGGCGACACGGTGCATCTCGTCGTAGGAGCCCGGCTTCAGGGACGAGGAGCCGACGTCGAACAGCACGTCGGACTTGAAGGTCACGGCCAGCAGGTTGGCGTTGCGCTGGATGTTGGCGCCCTCCATCCCGGCGACGGCCTGGCGCATGGAGGCTTCCTGCTGGTCCATGTACCTGCCGATCGAGCCTCCGGCGATACCGCCGAGGCCGGCCCCCACGCCCGCGCCGATCAGGGTCGCCTCGGTGTCGCCGCCGATGAGCTGGCCGAGCCCGGCCCCGACCGCGGCGCCGGTGCCGGCCCCGATGGCGGCGCCCTGCTGGGCCTTGGTCGGCGCCTGGGCGCAACCCGCAACGATGAGAGATGCCAGGGCGACGCAGGTCAAGAGTCTTTTCATGGTTGTCTCCTTGGGTGAGGATGGGTGCTCCGCAGCGGGCGATGTTTTTAATATTCTTACATGCCTGCAGGAATTCGCAACCTTTCGCCTGCGCTCCCCGTGTCTCGTCTTATGGCTTGATATCCCGGCCGTCTCCGTGCTAATTTGCCCTTTTCAGAATCGACGGTAAAGGCATCACCGGATGGAGGTTTTTCCCGATGAAGATCACCCGCGAACAGGTGGAGCATGTCGCGCGCCTGGCCAGGCTCGCCCTGAAGCCCGAGGAGATAGGGGCCCTGACCGGCCAGATGGACGCCATCCTCGGCTACGTGGAGAAGCTCAACGAGCTCGACACCGAGGGCATCCTGCCCACCGCCCATGCCGTGCCGATGGAGAACGCCTTTCGCGAGGATGCGGTGCGACCCTCCATCGGCCTGGAGAAGGCCCTGCGCAACGCCCCCGAGCCTGACCCGGCCGGTTTCCGGGTTCCCAAGGTCATTGAATAAAACAGGATCGAGGTGCAAGGTCCAAGGGTGAAGGTTCCCCCCCTTTTATCTTTTGACCTTTATCCTTTTTCCTTACGCACTTGCTCTGGAGAAACCATGGAATTGACCGAACTGACCCTTCGCGAGCTGCAGCGGATGCTCGCCGACAAGAAGGTCTCCTCCGCCGAGCTGACCCGGGCGTTTCTGGCCCGGATCGCCGAGGCCGACGCCCGGGTGAACGCCTACGTCACCGTGTGCGAGGATCAGGCGCTGGCCGCCGCCGCCGAAGCCGACCGGCGCATCGCCGCCGGCGAGGCCGGCCCCCTGACCGGCATCCCCGTGGCCCTCAAGGACATTTTCAACACCGAGGGGGTCCGCACGACCTGCGCGTCCAAAATCCTCGACAACTACGTCGCCCCCTACGACGCCACCGCCTGGGCCCGGCTCAAGCAGAGCGGCGCCGTCCTGCTCGGCAAGCTCAACATGGACGAGTTCGCCATGGGCTCCTCCAACGAGAACAGCGCCTATGGCCCGACCCGCAACCCCTGGAACCCGGAGACCGTCCCCGGCGGCTCCTCTGGCGGCAGCGCGGCCTGCGTGGCCGCCCGAATGGCGGCGGCGGCCCTCGGTACCGATACCGGCGGCTCCATCCGCCAGCCCGCCTCCCACTGCGGGGTGGTCGGTCTCAAGCCGACCTACGGCCGGGTCTCCCGCTACGGGGTCATCGCCTATGCCTCTTCCCTCGACCAGGTCGGGCCGGTGGCCCGCGACGTGGAGGACTGCGCCGCCATGCTTCAGGCGGTGGCCGGTCACGATCCCGCCGACTCCACCTCCGTCGACACCCCGGTCCCCGACTACCTGGAATCTCTCCGGGAGGGGGTCAAGGGACTTCGGATCGGCCAGCCGAAAGAATACTTCATCGAGGGCCTCGACCCCGACGTCAAGGCCGCCGTGGAGGGGGCCATCGCCGTTTACCGGAGCCTGGGGGCGGAGTTCGTCGAGGTCAGCCTGCCCCATACCGACTACGCCGTGGCCTGCTACTACCTCATCGCCACCGCCGAGGCCTCGAGCAACCTCGCCCGCTACGACGGGGTGCGCTACGGGGAGCGGGTCGACGAGGGCGGCGGACTCATCGACATGTACAACCGCAGCCGGGCCGCCGGCTTCGGCGACGAGGTCAAGCGGCGCATCATGCTCGGCACCTACGCCCTCTCCTCCGGCTACTACGACGCCTACTACCTCAAGGCCCAGAAGGTGCGCACCCTGGTCCGTCAGGACTTCCTCGATGCCTTCGCCAAGGTCGACGTGCTGCTCACCCCGGTGGCGCCCACCCCCGCCTTCAACATCGGCGAGAAGACCGGTGACCCCCTGCAGATGTACCTCTCGGACATCTTCACCATTCCCGTCAATCTGGCGGGCACCTGCGGCATGAGCCTGCCCTGCGGCCTCTCCGCCGGCGGGCTTCCGGTCGGTTTGCAGCTGGTCGGCAAGCCTTTCGGAGAGGCGGACATCCTGCGCGCCGGGCACGCCTTCGAGCAGGCGACCGTGTGGCACGAGAAAAAGGCGGACATCTAGGAAGCCGGGAGCCAGGAGAGTCTTTTTGACTCCGGCTTCTGGATACCGGCTTCTGGCTACCAACGAGGTTTTTCCATGAATTCCAAATACGAAGTCGTCATCGGCCTGGAGGTCCACGTCCAGCTCACCACCGCCACCAAGATCTTCTGCGGCTGCTCCACGGCCTTCGGCGGCGAACCGAACAGCCAGACCTGCCCGGTCTGCCTCGGCCTGCCCGGCGCCCTGCCGGTGCTCAATGAGAAGGTCGTCGAATACGCCATCCGCACCGGCCTGGCCACGGGCTGCGCCATCGCCCCCCGCTCCATCTTCGCCCGCAAGAACTACTTCTACCCCGACCTGCCCAAGGGCTACCAGATCTCCCAGTTCGAGCTTCCGATCTGCGAGCACGGCCGCCTGGATATCGAGACGGAGAAGGGCGGGGCCAAGACCGTCGGCATCACCCGCATCCACATGGAGGAGGACGCCGGCAAGCTGGTCCACGGCGACTCCCCGGATACGGCGGGGCACTCTTTCGCCGACCTCAACCGGGCCTGCACCCCCCTGCTGGAGATCGTCTCCGAGCCGGACATGCGCTCGGCCGACGAGGCCATCGCCTACCTCAAGAAGCTGCACCAGATCGTCGTCTACCTCGGGGTCTGCGACGGCAGCATGGAGCAGGGCTCCTTCCGCTGCGACGCCAACGTCTCGATCCGCCCCTGGAATCAGAAGGAGCTCGGCACCCGGGCCGAACTGAAGAACATCAACTCCTTCCGTTTCATCAAGCAGGCAATCGAGTACGAGGTCGAGCGCCAGGCCGAGATCCTCGACGAGGGGGGCCGGGTGATCCAGGAGACCCGCCTCTTCGACAGCAGCAACGGCACCACCCGCTCCATGCGCGGCAAGGAGGAGGCTCACGACTATCGCTATTTCCCCGATCCCGACCTGGTGCCCCTCGTGGTCTCCGAGGAGTGGATCGAGAGGGTGCGGGGCGAGTTGCCCGAGCTGCCCGAAGCCAAGCTCGAGCGCTTTGTCCGGGAGTACGGACTTCCCCGCTACGACGCCGAGGTGCTCTGCGCCGACCGGGCGGTGGCCGATTACTTCGACGCCGTCGTGGAGCGCCACGCCAACCCCAAGGCCTGCGCCAACTGGGTGATGGGCGAGGTCAAGCGGCGGCTCAACGAAGAGGCGATCGCCATCTCCTCCGCTCCGGTGAGCGCGCCCCTGCTCGCCGGCCTGCTCGCCCGCATTGACGACAACACCATCTCCGGCAAGATCGCCAAGACGGTCTTCGAGGAGATGTGGAAGAGCGGCGAAGAGGCCGACGCGATCATCGAGGAAAAGGGGCTCAAGCAGGTCACCGACACCGGCGCCATCGAGACGATCGTCGATGCGGTGATCGCCGCCAACCCGTCCCAGGTCGAGCAGTTCCGGGGCGGCAAGGAAAAGCTGATCGGCTTCTTCGTCGGTCAGGTGATGAAGGAGAGCCGGGGCAAGGCCAATCCGGGGACCGTCAACGAACTGCTGATGAAGAAGCTCAA
The DNA here is from genome assembly GCF_002868845.1 of Desulfuromonas sp. NCBI lineage: Bacteria > Pseudomonadati > Thermodesulfobacteriota > Desulfuromonadia > Desulfuromonadales > Desulfuromonadaceae > Desulfuromonas > Desulfuromonas sp. The sequence continues at coordinate 88,360 of NZ_PKUB01000015.1, read as the reverse complement.
GGGGTAACCATGACAGCGACCTGCAATTCTTCCGCAAGAGAGTTCTCGCCGATCGAATACAGCGACGGCGTGCTGCGCATGATCGACCAGCGCCTCCTCCCCGGCGAGGAGGTGTGGCTCGAGTACACCGATTTTCGCGCCGTGGCCGAGGCGATCCGCACCATGGTGGTGCGCGGCGCTACCGCTATCGGCGTGGCCGCGGCCTACGGCGCCTGGTTCGGGGCGCGGGACATCGAAGCAGAGGACTTCGCCGGCTTCTGGACGAAGTTCGAGGAGGTCTGCGACCTGCTGGCCGCCACCCGGCCGACGGCGGTCAACCTCTTCTGGGCCCTGGAGCGGGTCAAGTCCTTTGTCCGGGCCAACGACAACCAGTCGGTGGTCAACCTGAAGATCGGTCTCGAATACGAGGCCATCGCCATTGCCGCTGAGGATATCCGGACCAACCGGGCCATGGGCAAAAACGGCGCGCCTCTTCTCCCTGACGGAGCCCGGGTCCTGACCCACTGCAACGCCGGGGCCCTCGCCACCGGCGGCTACGGCACCGCCCTCGGGGTGATCCGCGCCGCGGTGGCGGCGGGCAAGAAGATCGCCGTGATCGCCGACGAGACCCGCCCCTGGCCCCAGGGGGCCCGGTTGACCGCCTGGGAGCTCCAGCGCGACGGGATTCCCGTGACCCTCATCTGCGACAACATGGCCGGCTACCTCATGAGCCGGGGAGAGATCGACTGCTGCATCGTCGGCGCCGACCGCATCGCCGCCAACGGCGACGTGGCCAACAAGATCGGCACCTATACCGTGGCGGTCCTGGCAAAAGAGCACGGCATCCCCTTCTACGTCGCCGCGCCCCTCTCCACGATCGATATGTCCCTGCCCGACGGCTCCCATATCCCCATCGAGGAGCGCGGCGCCGCTGAGGTCACCCACAGCGGCGACAGGCAGCTCGCTCCCGAGGGGATCGCGGTGCGCAATCCCGCCTTCGACATCACCCCGGCCCGCCTGGTGACCGCCATCGTCACCGAGCAGGGGGTGGCCAAGGGGGACCTGGCCGCCGGCCTTCGGGCCCTTGCAGGCCAGGGACGCTAGATGGGCGCGGCAGCCCCCGCCCGGAGGATTGCCGATGCCTGCGTCGCGGGCGACGAGGCCGCCCTGGCCGCTCTCGCCGAAGAGCTCGGCTTCGCCGAGCCGAACAAAACGGCCACCAACCTCCTGCTGCTCCACGGCAAGCTGCCGGACTGCGGGGTCCTGGCCGGTACGGCCCTGGATGCCCTGGCGGCCGCCGACCCTGACATGGCCCTCAACAATCTGGAGCGGCTCTGCGACGCGCTGCCGACTCCGCCCCTCGCCGCCGTTCTGGAAAGCCCCCGGAACCGCGGCCCCCTTCTGTCCGTTCTGGGCGCCTCTCCCTTCTTGACCGGCCTGCTCTGCCGCGATCCCGACGCATTCCGGGCCCTCTTTGACGGGGGCCAGCTCTACCTGCCGAAGGACGAGGCGCAGATGGCCGCCGAGCTGCGCGAAGCCGCCGCAGAGTCAGCCTCCTTCGAGGAGCTTCAGGTTGTCCTGCGGCGCTTCAAGCGCCGGGAGGTTCTGCGTATCGGCAGCCGGGACCTGTGCGGCCTGGCACCGATGGAGGAGGTCACCGCCGAGCTTTCCGCTCTCGCCGGGGCCTGCCTGCACCGCGCCTGTGAGGTCTGCGGGGCTATGCTGCGCGCCGAGTACGGCGCTCCGATGATCGAGGACGCCGACGGGGCGGAGCTCGAAGAGGCCGAGTTCACCGTGCTCGGCATGGGCAAGCTCGGCGGCCGCGAACTCAACTTCTCCTCCGACATCGATCTCATCTATTTCTACTCCTCCGAGCGGGGCCAGACCGCGGGGCTGTCCGATGCCCGGGGGGGGCGCAGGAACAGCATCGCGCTCCACCAGTACTTCTGCAAGCTCTCCGAGCTGGTCTCCAAGGCGGTCGGCCAGGTCACCGAGGACGGCTTCGTCTTCCGGGTCGACCTGCGGCTGCGCCCCGAGGGGGAGCGCGGGGAGATGGCCAACTCCCTGCGCAGCGCCGAGATCTACTACGAGAGCTGGGGCCAGAGCTGGGAGCGGGCGGCATTGATCAAGGCCCGTCCGGTGGCCGGCTCGATCGAGGTCGGGGAGAGGCTGCTGAAAAATCTCGAACCCTTTGTCTACCGCAGGTACCTCGACTACGGCATGCTCGAGGACATGAAGGTGATGAAGGGAAAGATCGACCGCAGCCTGACCCGGGAGCGGGAGGGCGAGCGCAACCTCAAGCTCGGCCGCGGCGGGATCCGGGAGGTCGAGTTTTTCATCCAGGCCCTGCAGATCATTTTCGCCGGCAAGAACCCCCTCCTGCGCGAGCGCAATTCCCTGCGCGCCCTCGACCTGCTGCTGGGCGAGGGGTTGATCGGGGAGGATAAGCACCGCACCCTGCGCGAGGCCTACATCTTTCTGCGCAACACCGAGCATCGCATCCAGATGGAGCAGGAGCGGCAGACCCACAACCTGCCCGCCCGGCCCGAGGAGATGAAGACGCTGGCCCGGCGCTGCGGCTTTGCCGATGCGGCGTCCTTCCAGGAGGCCCTCGAGGCTCATCGCGGCGGCGTCCAGGAGGTATTCCGCGACCTCTTCTTTACCGACGAGGAGCAGACCCGCGAGCAGGTGCGCCCCGAGGTCGCCTACCTCTTCGACCCCGCCGCCGATCCCGACCAGGTCAAGGATCTGCTGGAGGAGAAGGGGTTCGGGAACCCCGATGGGGCCTACGAGAGCCTCCAGCTTCTGCGTGACCCCCAGACCCACCTGACCCGGCGGGGGCGGCGCCACCTGGAGCGCATCGCCCCCCTGCTGATCCAGGAGGTGCTCGACTCCCCCGAGCCCGACATGGCCCTGGCCAACCTGGAGCGCTTCCTCGGCGCGGTGCGGGCCCGGGCCTCCTTCTTCGCCCTGCTCGGCGAGAACCGGGAGATCATCAAGGTTCTCGTCTCCCTCTTCGGCACCAGCCAGTTCCTCTCCCGGATCTTTATCCAGCACCCGGAGATCCTCGACGCCCTCGTCTCGCGCGCCTACGCCCTCCACCACAAGGAGCGCCGGGAGATGGAGCAGACCCTGCAGGAGATGCTGGAGATGGCCGGCGATTACGAGGAGAGCCTCGAGGCCCTGCGCCGATATCGCAACGAGGAGTTCCTGCGCATCGCCATGGGAGACATCCTCGGTCACATGGCCCAGGGGGCGGGGGCCCGCCAGCTCTCCAACCTTGCCGACGTCTGCCTGCATGCGGCCTGGCAGATCGCCCGGGCGGAGCTCGTCCCCCGCTTCGGACTGCCCTTTTGCGGAGACGGCGAGGAGGGGCACGAGGCCGCCTTCGCCATCGTCGCCCTGGGCAAGCTTGGCGGCCGGGAGCTCAACTACCACTCGGATCTGGACATCATCTTCGTCCACGAAGGGGAAGGGGAAACCCGCCCCGTGGCAGGGGCCGACCCGGAGCGCTTCCGGCCCCAGTCCAACCAGGAGTACTTCTCCCGGCTGGCCCAGCGCATCATTTCCGTCCTCACCCTCATGACCCGGGAGGGCACCGTCTATCAGATCGACACCCGCCTGCGCCCCTCGGGCAACCAGGGCCCTCTCGTGACCAGCCTTCCGGCCTACGAAAGCTACCACCGCTCCTCGGCCCAGCTCTGGGAGCGGCAGGCCCTGGTCAAGGCCCGGGTGGTGGCGGGCCCGGCTGCCTTCGCCCGGAGCATCGCCGAGCTCAATTGCAGCATCGTCTACGAGAGCCCCCTGCCCGAGGGCCTCGCCGAGGAAATCCGCCGCCTGCGCCAGCGCATGGAGACGGAGATCGCCCGCGAGGATCGGGACCGGTTCAACATCAAGACCGGCCGCGGGGGGATCGTGGACGTGGAGTTCCTGGCCCAGTACCTTCAGCTGCTCCATGGCGGCCGCCGCTCGGCGGTGCGGGGGACCAACACCCTGCAGGCCCTCAAGGCCCTGCGGGTCGTGGGGATTCTCGACGAGGCCGATCTCCAGGTCCTGGAGGGGGGCTACAAGTTCCTGCGCCGTCTCGAGAACAAGCTGCGCCTGGTCCACGATCAATCGATCAGCGAACTTTCCGGCGAGCGCCGCTACCTGGTCAAGCTGGCCCGCAGGCTCGATTACCCCGAGGCGCCGGTTCGGCCCGACCAGGCCTTCCTCGCGGACTACCGTCGGGTCACCGAGCAGATCAGGGCGGTCTTCGACCGCTTCCTCCCCCCGTCCTCTCCCGGAGAGAAGACGTAGCTTTCCCCTCCGGCATTCCTTTTCCGCGCCGTCCTCTCTGCCGAAACCTTCAATGCGCTCCTGCCGCTGCAACGGGAAACAGTTCCCGGCAGGGCGGACCCCTCCCGGAAATCTCCCGACATCCAAAGGTTCACCTCCCCCCCCGCGAGACGCTCGGGATGGGGATCGTTTTCGGAAGGAGCTCGGCCGGGCGGGCCTCTAGGCGTTTGTGAAGGGGCCGTGCAGGTCGATCACGATGGCGGTGCAGTCGTCCTCCGGCGGGTCGATGGCGCTGAAGGTCTGGATCTCCTCGAAAAGGTCCTCCAGGAATTTCTCGTGGTCCCCTTCGTGGGCGAGGAGCACTTTTTCCAGACGGCCGTGGCCGAAGATGTGCCCCTGGTCGTCGAAGGTTTCGGTGATGCCGTCGGTGTAGAGAATCAGGCGGTCCCCCTTCTCGAAGTTGAAGGACTTGACCCCCAGTTCCGGCTCGTCGAAAAAGCCGAGAGGCTGGGCGGTGGGGGCGAGGTAGGTGATGCTCTTGCCGCGGCGCACCATCGGCGCGACGTGGCCTGCGTTGACGTAGTGCATCGACAGGGTTCGGGGGTCGATGATGCTGCAGAAGAGGGTGGTGGTGAAGTAGTGGTCGTACTTGTCGGAGCGCTTGGCGAAGGTCTGCAGGAAGCGGTTGACCTCTGTCACCGTGTGGAGGGGGTCGCACTTGCGGGAGGTGGCCTCGTGGATGAAGCCGTACAGCAGGGCCATGACGAGCGAGGCGTGCAGGCCGTGGCCGGTCACGTCGCCGATGAACACCACCTGGCAGCCGTCGGGAAGGGTGATGAATTCGAAGTAGTCTCCCCCCAGTCCCTGGGCCATGCGGTTCTTGACCCCCATGCAGCACCAGGTGCACAGGGGCGAGCCCTTGGGGAAGAGCAGCTGCTGGACCTCTCTGGCCAGTCCCACGTCCTGGGTGTTGAAACCGTTCATAAGTCCCCCCTCGTATGCCGCCTCCCAAGTCTAACGAAGATTTGCGCTGTCGCCAGTCTCAGAATGTCTTGAGCCGCTTGTCCAGCAGGTGGCGGGGGTGGACGTTGCCCAGGGCGCCGAGCAGGCTGCGCTTCAGCTGGGGGTTCTCGGCGGCCATTTCCCGGATGAGGGCCTTCATGCGCTGGCGCTTCTGGTCGCCGGTGCCGCAGGCCGGGCAGGCGCAGCCGACCACGGGATAGCCGCTCCGGCGGGCCAGCTCGGCGATGACTTCCTCCTCCACGTAGACCATGGGGCGGATCACCGTGTGCCTGCCGTTGTCGGCGAGCAGCTTGGGGCTCATCGCCGCCAGGGTGCCGACGTAGAACTGGTTGAGCAGCAGGGTCTCGATGAAATCGTCGAGGTGGTGTCCAAGGGCGATCTTGTTGCAGCCGAGCCGGTCGGCCACGGTGTAGAGGACTCCGCGGCGCAGCCGGGCGCAGAAGGCGCAGTAGGAGCTGCCCGGCCGCAGCTTCTCCTCGATGATGCTCCGGCAGTCGGTCTCCTCCATGTGAAAGGCGAAGCCGCTCTCCTTCAGGTGCCCGGCGATGACCTCGGAGCGGTAGCCGGGAAAGCCGGGATGGACGTTCACCGCCACGAGTTCGTACCGGATCGGGGCGCGTCGGCGCAGGCCTTCCAGGACGTGCAGCAGGGCGTAGGAATCCTTCCCGCCGGAGACCGCCACGGCGATGCGGTCCCCCTCCTCGATGAGGTTGAAGTCGCCGACCGCCTTGCCGGTCAGTTTGCGGATCTTTCCAAAGAGGCGCTCTGCGCTCGTCGACATCGGTGACTCCGTGGGCGCTGCGCCCCTGTAATCAAAACAAAAATGTTAACCCAGAGGCGCAAAAGGGGGGATGCAAGGCGCAAAGAGAAGATCGAATGCGGCAGATTTTCAGTTCTTTACCCCTTGGGTCCTTCTCTGCCCTTCCGCGCCTCTGCTATTCAACCCCTTGGGGCCGGCCCTCCCGGGTTTCGGGGTGGCCGGCATGGCCCGCTTTCAGCCCGAACAGGCCGCGCACGTCCTCCAACACCAGGTAGAGGGCGGGGACGAGCAGCAGGGTGATGCCGGTCGCGAAGAGGATGCCGAAGCCGAGGCTGATCGCCATGGGGATCAGGAACTGGGCCTGCACGCTCGTCTCGAGGATCATCGGCGCGAGGCCGAAGAAGGTCGTCAGGGAGGTCAGCAGGATCGGCCGGAAGCGGCGCTGCCCGGCGTCGAGCAGGGCCTGGTGCGAGCCTGGCCCGGCGCGGCGGTTGCGGTTGGCCTGGTCGATGAGGAGCAGGGAGTCGTTGACCACCACCCCGGACAGGGCCACGATGCCGAACATGGAGAGAATGCTCAGGTTGAAGCCCATGATGATGTGGCCGAGCACCGCCCCGATCATGCCGAAGGGAATGGCGGCCATGATCAGCAGCGGCTGAGTGTAGGAGCGGAAGGGGATGGCCAGCAGGGCGAAGATCGCCACCAGCGCCAGCTTGAATCCGTTGGCCATGCTCCCCATCGAATCCCGGCGCTCCTTCTCCTCCCCCTCGAGGTCGAAGCTCAGCCCCGGGTAGTCGGCGGCCAGCTCCGGCAGCAGCCCCGCCTTCAGGTCGTTCAGGATCTCGCCCGCGTTGGCGGTCTTGCTGTCGACGCTGGCGGTGACGTTGATGACCCGCTTGCGGTCGCTGCGGTGGACCTCGGAAAAGCCCTGGCCCTCCTCGACGGAGGCGGCCCGCCCGAGGGGAACCTCGCCGCCGGCCGGGGTGCGGATGCGCATCCTCTCAAGGGCAAAGAGGCTTTCGCGCTCCTCTTCGGGATACCGGACCATGACCTTGACCTCGTTGCGCCCCCGCTGCAGGCGCAGCGCCTCGGCGCCGTAGAAAGCGCCGCGCACCTGGCGGCCGAGATCCTCCTCGGTTATCCCCAGGGTGCGGGCCTCGGGAGTCAGGCGCAGCTTGACCTCCCGCTTGCCCCGCGCGTAGGTGTCCTGGATGCCGCTCACCCCCGGATAGGCCGCCAGGGCCTCCCGGATCCGGTTGGACGCGCGGTCGAGGGTGGCGAAGTCCTCGTGAGCGAGGCGGACGTCGATGTTGGCCCCCATGTGAACCAGGTTGGATGAGAGGGCGAAGGACTCGGTCCCGGGAATCTCCCCCACCGCCTTCCGCCAGCGCCCCGCGATCTCGGTGGCCGGGATGCCGCGCTCTTCGCTCTTGGCGAGCAGCAGCGCGATATCCCCCAGGTGGGATCCCGAATCGCTCTGCCCGCCTCCGGGCCCGCCGCCGGCGATGGTCGATCCGGAGACGGCATAGATGCTGCGCAGCACCGAGTCGCCGGCCGGCCTCTCCCGGTCGTACTCGGCGATCACCTCCCGGGCCTTGGCGACGATGAAGCGCTGGATGCGGTCGGTCTCCTCCACCGGCGTGCCCTGGGGCATCTGCAGGGAGGCGGTGATGATATCCCCGTCCACCTCCGGCATGAAGGTGAATTTGACCACGCCGCCTCGGACCACCCCGAGGGTGAGCATCAGGGCGGCCAGGCCCACCGCCACGCTGGCGTAGCGCAAGCGCAGGTTCAGTTCGAGCAGCCGGCGGTAGGGCCCGGCGATGAAGCGGTCCATCCCGTTGCCGAAGCGCCGGCGGTTGCGGTCGATGACTCCGAGCAGGCCTCCCGGTGCCTCGCGCGGCCCGCCGAGGGCCAGGTGCGCCGGGAGGACGAGGAGCGACTCGACCAGGGAGACCAGCAGCAGGGTGATGACGACGAGGGGGATGACCTTGATGAATTTGCCCATCATCCCGGTGACGAAAACCAGGGGGAGGAAGGCCGTCACCGTCGTCAGGATGGAGAAGGTCACCGGGACGGCCACCTCGAGGGCGCCGTCGAGGGCGGCCCGCACGTAGGGCTTGCCCCGCTGGCGTTGCTCGTAGATGTTCTCGCCGACCACGATGGCGTCGTCCACCAGGATACCCAGGGCGAGGATGAAGGCGAACAGGGAGATCATGTTGATCGAAACGCCGAGCAGGGGCATGAGCAGGAGGGTGCCGAAGAAGGAGATGGGGATGCCGAGCATGACCCACAGGGCGAGGCGGATCTCCAGGAACAGGCCGAGGACGATCAGGACCAGGGAGAGCCCGATGGCCGCGTTCTTGGTGAGCAGGTTCATGCGGCTTGCGAAGAGCTCCGAGGTGTCGTTCCATGTGGCCAGCTGCAGCGATGTCGGGAGCGAGAGGCGCTTCTGCTCCACGTAGTCCCGAACCGTCTCGGAAATCTCGATCGGCTTCTGCTCGCCCACCCGGAAGACCTTGACCATCGCCGCCGGCTTGCCGTCGAAGCGGGCGAACTCGTCGGTGTCGCGGAAGGTGTCTTTCACCTGGCCGATGTCGCCCAGGCGCACCCGGGTGCCGTCCTCGGCGGACACCACGGTGATGTCGGCGTATTCCGGCCCCCAGTAGCGGCGCTCCTTGGTGCGCAGCAGGATCTGCCCACCGGCGGTCTTGATGGTGCCGCCCGGCAGGTCGAGGGAGGCCCGGCGCACCGCGGCCGCCGCCTGGTCCAGGGTCAGGTTGTAGCGGCGCAGGTTGTCCTCGGGGATCTCGATGGAGATCTCGTAGGGGCGCACCCCTCCCAGGTCGACCTGGGTGATCCCGGACAGGGCCAGCAACTCGTCGCGGATGCCTTCTGCCTGCTCGCGGATGCTGCGCTCAGGTGCGTCGCCGTAGACCACCACCGAGATGACCTCCCGGCGGTTGAGCATTTTGCTGATGACCGCCTTCTCGGCGTCCTCGGGGAAGGTGGTGATGCGGTCCACCTCGCTCTTGATGTCCTGCAGCACGCGGTCAGGGTCTTCCCCGGTGAGGATCTCGGCGGTGACCGTGCCGAAGCCTTCGGCGGCGGTGGCGGTGATCTCCTTGATGCCGTCGACCCCGGTCAGGCTGTCTTCGACCACCAGCAGGATGCCGTCCTCGACCTCCTCGGGGCCCGCCCCCGGGTAGGCCACCGAGACCTGGATGCGGTCCAGGGAGACTTCGGGGAAGACCTCCTGGGTGACCGAGGGGCCCTGCAGCAGCCCGCCGATGATGAGGACCAGCATCAGCAGGTTGGCGGCCACATGGTTGGTGGTCATCCACCGGACGGCACCCTTCATTGCGCGGCACCCGCGTCCAGCGGCCGCACCCTCATGCCGTCGGCCGCGCCCGGCAGGACCGTCAGGACGACCCGGGCGCCGTTCTCCAGGCCGCCTGCGATCAGGACTTCGTCCTGCTCCAGGCGCAGCACTTCTACGGTGCGGAAGCGCAGCAGGTTCTTATCGTCCGCCACCCAGACCGTGGAGCCCTCGTGCAGGGCGCGCCGGGGCAGGGCGATCACCGAGGGAAGGGTTTCGCCCTCCAGGGTCACGTCGACGAACATCCCCACCGCCAGGGCGGGGCGGCCCGGCATGGCGGTCTCCTCCATGCCGTAGGGGTCCGTTACCGCCACCACCACCCGGGCCATGCGCCCGCGGGCGTCCACCTCGCCGAGGGAGCGGACGACCCGGCCCTCCCAGTCGGATGTGCTGCCCCCCACGTTCATCCGCACCCTTGCCGGCGAACCGGCCTGCCCCGAGCCCGGTCCGGGGATGTTCAGCCATTGCAGCTCTTCCAGGGGCAGGGGCACGACCACTTCGGCGCTGTCGGTCCCGGCGATGACAGCGACGCCCTCGCCGGCGCGCACGTACTGGCCCAGGTCGGCCTGCTCCGAGCGCACCCGGCAGTTGAAGGGGGCGTAGACGCGGGTCCGCTTCAGGTCGAGGCGGGACTGCTCCAGGGCCGCCCGGGCCGCGTCCACCGCCGCCTGCGCGTTTTTCATCTGCGGTTCGTAGAGGGCCAGGGGGGGCGGCTCCCCCTTGTCCTCCAGGGTCAGCCGGTCCCACTCCTGCCGGGCGACCCGGGCCTGGCTTTCCACCGTCGCCAGGTCGTATTCGGTCTTGGCCAGGGCGGCCTGCGCCCGGTCGACCGCCAGCTGGTAGTCCACCGCCTCGATGTCGAAGAGCAGGTCCCCTTTTCGGAAAAAGCCGCCGGCGACGAAGTCGGGCGACAGACCCGTCACCCGGCCGCTCACCTGGGGGGTGATGCTCGCCTCTTGGCGGGCCTGGACGGTGCCGGTGGCGGAAACCCGGATCTGGCGCTCCCGGCTCTCCACGGCTATCACCTCCGCCAGGACTCCGGGGTGTTCGGGGGTGGTCTTCTGCGGTGCCTGGCGGCTGTTGATCAAGGTGCGCATGCCGACGAAGCCGACAATCAGGATGATCAGGGGCAGGGCGATGCGGACGAACTTGTTCTTGGCGCTCATCGCTGTTGTCCTTCTGTTTGGGCGGTGTTGAGTTTATGGTCCAATTCGGTCTCCATCCAGCTGCCCCCCAGGGCGCGGGCCAGGGTGATGCGGTCGGCGATCAGCTGTCGGCGCGATGCCAGCAACTGGCCTTCCGCGTCGAGCAGCAGGGCCTGGGCGGTCAGCACCGGCAGGTAGTCTGAAAGCCCCTGCAGGTAGCGCTCGGTCGACAGGCGCAGGGAGGCTTCCGTGGCGCTCGCCCGCTCGGCAAGCCGGCTGATGCGCTGCTCGGTTGCGCGGTTGCGGGCCAGTGCGTCTTCCACCTCCTGAAAGGCGCTCAGAACGCTCTGCCGGTAACCGGCCAGTCTCTCCCGGAACGCCGCCCGGCTGCGTTCCACCTCGGCCTTGCGCCGGCCGCCGTCGATCAGCGGCTGGGCCAGGGAGAGGGCCATGCCCCAGAAATCTCCGCTGATGATGCCGGTGCTGAAGGCGGTGCGGGAGGTTCCGTAACTGCCGAGCAGGTTGAAGGAGGGGAAGCGTTCGGCGATCGCCGCCGCCACCCCGGCGTCGGCCGCCTCCACCCGCCGCAGCGCCGCGCGCACATCGGGGCGCCGGGCCAGCAGCTGCGAGGGAAGACCGGCGGGAAAGGCCTCCGGGGCTTCGGGCAACGCCGGAAGCCCGGCGGCGGGCAGCGGGCCGGGGAACCGTCCCAGCAACGACGCCAGGGCGTATTCGGCCGAGGCCAGGCTGGCCTCGAACAGGGGCCTGCGGGCGCGGGCGGCGGCCAGGGTCTGGCGGGCCTGGTAGATGTCGAGGGCCGGAACCAGGCCCTCCCGGTAGCGCCGCTCCACCCGCTCCAGGGTGTCGGCGAAGGAGCCCACGGTGCGGTCGGTCAGTTCCAGCTGGGCCCGCTGCTCCAGGGCAAGGTAGTACAGGTCGGCGACCCGGGCCGAGAGGCCGAGATAGAGGGCGTGGATCTCCTCGCGGGAAGCCTCGGCCTCGAGGCGGGCGGCGGCAGTGCGGCTTTTGAGCTTGTTCCAGAGGTCCGGCTCGTAGCCCGCCGCCAGCGAAAGGGAGTGGCTGTTGCCGGTGAAGTCCCCGGCGAAACTCGGCTGGGCGTCTCGGCTGGCCCGTCCCTCGATGTTGAGGACGGGGCTCCGGGCCGCGGCGCTCTGCCGGGCGAGCGCCTCCAGCTGTTCCAGGCGGGCCACCGCCCCGGCCAGGTCCAGGTTGCCCGCGAAGGCCTCCACCACCAGGGCGTCGAGGCGGGGGTCGCCGAAGGCCTGCCACAATGGGCCGAGGGGTGGCGTCGCCTCCGCTGCCTGCCCGGCGAAGGCAGCCGGCAGGGGGGCGGGAGGGGTGATGGCCTGCGGGCGGTGCACGGCGCATCCGGCCAGCATGACGAGGGCGGCCAGGAGGATCGAGGCGGTGCATCGGCGGCCGGTCATGGTGTCTCCATGCCGGCGCTGACGAAGGGTATCAGCATGGCGATAATTTCCTCGGTTTCGCAGGCGGTGTAGATCCCGGGGGCGGGGATTTTTTCGGTGGCCGGGCACATCGCCTGGCTCATAGCCCCCAGGGCGAAGCGCAGGCGCCAGAAGATCAGGTTTTTAGGCCGGTCGGGAAGGGCCTGGCACAGGGTCTCGAGGAGCAGGATGAAGACCGGTTCCATGTGGCCGATGAAGAGGTCCCGCACCGTGTCTTCGGTTTCGGTCAGGGCGCGGCCCACCAGGGTGGTGAAGTCCCGGGCTCCCGGGCTCGAATCGCTAAAGCGCAGGGCCGGTTCGATAAAGGCGCGAAGGGCCGTTTCGGCCAGGGGCGGGCGCCGCTGTTCCCGGGCCGCCTCGAGCACCTGCTCCAGCCGTTCCCGCCGCTCCCGGTTGAGAGGAACCAGGCGGCGCTCGAAGACCGCCTCCAGAAGGGCTTCCTTGGAGCCGAAGTGGTAGTTGACCGCCGCGAGGTTCGCCCCGGCCCGGGACGTGATCGCCCGCAGGGAGGTGGTGTGGAAGCCCTCGCGGGCGAAGAGCCGCTCCGCCGCGTCGAGGATGCGTTCCTTGGTCCCGGGCTCGCTCACGGCCGCCTCCGCGCGGGAGGGGGGGGGATTTCTCGCCGCTGTAGTTCATGCGTTTGATTAAAACAATCGTTTGAAACGGTGTCAAGAGAAAAGGCCGGGGGACTTTTTTGAGCCTGGGAGCTAAAGACGCGGGGGGCGGCGTCCGAAAAGGAGGGGAGCGCCCGGTGGCGGTTTTTCACCCAGACCCTCTTGACATGGAGAGGAAGTGCGCTATCTTTGCCCGAATGAAAAGAGTGTCGCGCGCATCCCGCCTTTTCGGGCGGGTTGGGAAAAAGATGTTGACAATTTGTGGTGCTTAATAGTATTAAGCGCAGAATGTGTGAATGTGCATAGTGCGACCGATTCCAGCGATGGGACGTTATGTTCTAAAGAGGGAGATGGCGTGCCGTGATGACGGCGCTGCCGAAAATTTGCACAGGGGCGCGTCAAATGGCGTCTTTTTGCGACAACCTGGGAGGGCCGGGAGGCCCCGGCGGGGGATGGGACAGCAGAGCGCCGAAAAAGGGCGCATTTGGTGTTGACACACCCCCCTGTGTTATATAGTATTCCTCCTATTCTCGCCCGGACCCCCCGGCGAGCGGCTATTTGTCCCGGTTCCCGGGTGGGCTCGCAGGGTGATTGGGTACGGATAATGCAAACCCGCGAGGATGTCGGTTCGGTTCGGCATTTCGCGGTCGAAGTCAAAAACGCTAGCAAAGGCCAAAGTTTTCCGTGTTCTCGAAGACAAACAAATTAGGGAAAGGAGGGTTGATGGCAGACTAAGGTGACGAGGCGTTTTAGGTGCAATGTGTATGTATGCAGGAAGTAAAATCTAGCTTTGTGGTCCTCCGAAACTTGAACTGAAGGTCTGGTCCGTCCGCTTCAAGAGTTTGCATTGTGGCAACATCTGGGAGGAGCATGAAATCCGTATGAATCAGGAAGGAGAAACGAAGAATGATCAAACACTTTAGACTGGCAACGGCATTGACTCTCGTTTGTGCCCTGTCTCTCGTGCTGTTTGTTTCGGGTTGTTCCCGGGACGACGGTGACGCGGGATCCAACACCACCTCCACCTCCACCTCCACTACCGGGCAGGATCTCGATCTCGCTCAGGGCGTCGGTTCCGTGGCCGGTGTTGTTGTGGACAGCAACGGCAACCCCCTCGCCGGCGTGATCGTCGGCATCCTCGGCACCCTGACCACCACCACCAACGCCGCCGGCCAGTACGCTTTCGCCGACGTGCCCGTGGCTGACGTTCGCGGCGCCGACCAGGACTACTACAGCGAGGACATGACCGCCGTCCTCGTGACCGTGGTCGCCCCCACCGGTTACCTCGGGGCCACCGTGGCCGCCTATCCCTACGCCCAGTTCGACGGCAGCAACGACTACACCGGCGACGCTGCCGGCAGCGATGTCGTCTCCGAAGGCAACAACAAGGTCGTGACCTTCGTCGACGGCTTCGTGGCCCAGGCCGTGACCGCCGTTCTGCCCGAGCTCGCCGCTGAGGTTTCCGGCTGGCTGCGCGACTGCGACACCGGCGAGGCCCTGGCCAACCTGCAGGTCAACCTTGACTTCGTCGCCACCGAGTGCGCTGGCAACCCCTGCAGCGACGACATCTTCTACCAGACCACCCCCTACGTCGCTTTCACCAACAGCGACGGCTTCTTCACCGTCTCCGGCGTGCCCGTCGATTCGGCTCTGGACGTGCTCGTCGGCAACTACGAGACCGATGATTTCGCCTCCGAAACCCCCACCATCGTCGCCGATGTCTCGACCTTCGACGTTGTCAACAACCTGGGCAACATCAGCATCTGCGAGATCACCGATGCCGGTGACGAGGTCGATCCCTTCGTGGTTGCGGCTTCCGGCGTTTTCGCCGAAGGTGCCGACCGTGCCCTGCTCACCAAGGGTATCGACGGCGTCAACCAGCCCATCGTTCTCATCTTCAACGAGCCCCTCGATGCCACCGTGGCCGCCAACTCCGTTCTCGTGCGCGACCTGACCACCGGCGCCTACGTTGACGTGGCCTCCGCCGTGGTTGACGGCAACATCCTGACCCTGACCCTCGTCGAGGCCCTGGCCCAGGACATCGAGTTCAACGTCTACCTCCTCCGCGCCGACTTCACCGACGGCACCAACTTCCTGGACGAGAACGCCGCCCTCGACTACGACCTGATCACTGCCGCTCCTGCCGTGGTTGCCAACCAGTACGTCCAGGTCAACCTGGCCACTTTCCGTGAGGCCAACACCAACGCCGAGGCTCCTGTCCTCGCGCAGGTTGGCGACAACTGCCCCACCGCCGAGGAGCAGCTCAACGCTCCCGAGGCCGAAGATCGCCTCCAGGCTCTCTACGACGCCGACCCCTTCAGCGGCATCGGCGACATCGACGTTACCACCACCGAGCTGACTTTCACCGCCACCAACGCCAGCGGCTACGGCATCTACTACACCGACAGCGATGACGGCCTCATCGAGCTGACCGCCGGCGTTCCCTCTGTGGACCTGGGCGTCATCGGCGGCACCCCCGTCATCGCCCTGTCCCAGACTGGCACCAACGGCCCCACCCAGAGCGGTGACTTCGAAGCTTCCGCTTCTGGCGACCTCGTGACCATGGACCTGACCGGCTTCGCCATCGGCGACGAGGTCTGCATCACCCCCATGGACGACTTCGGTTTCGAAGGGACCGAGGTTTGCATCATCATCGCTGACATCGTCGAGCCCACCACCGTTCTCCAGAACGGCTACGGCTTCGGCAACACCGTCACCACCGGCGGCGTGAGCGGCGACGACGCTTACGGCGACGGCGCCGAGCTCTCCGGCGAGAGCACCCTGCTCGTCACCGAGGGCGGCACCCCCATCTTCCCGGTCACCCCCCGTCTCCTCGCTGACCAGGCTGCCGCTCCTTCCATCACCGAGCCCGCTGAAATCCGCGGCCTCTACGATGCCAACGGCATCAACGATCCCGATGTCGACGTCGTCGGCGACGAGTTCCAGTTCGAAGCCGACATCTACGACGCCACCTCCTTCATCGCTTGGGACGACTTCTCCCGCGTTGTCGGCGTGGCCTTCTCCGAGAACATCAGCGTGACCGACGGCGCCGCCATCGTGGCCGGCTACGACGGCACTGTCGGCATGATCGCCGAGCCGACTTCCCTCAACGACGTCCTCCAGCAGGACGACGGCGACACCTTCGGCCATGACGCGGACCGCGACCTGGTGACCCTGGTTGTCGAAAACGTCATCACCTTCGCCAACATCGACGACGACGCCGTCATCGACTTCACCGACGCCGTGGCTGACGAAGCCGGCAACGTGGCTTCCACCTGCGCCAACGCCCGGGTGGTGATCGACGACCGCATGCCTCCTTTCGTCACCCTGTCCTACCTCGACGACGACGGTCTGACCATCGTCTTCAACGAAGCGATTGCCCCTACCGACTCGGACTTCGTCGTCCTGACCAGCCCCGACGACGCCATGGACTTCGCGGTCATCAGCCTCGCCGACACCACTCTGAGCGTCGACGGCCTGACGCTCAACATTCCCTTCGAGAACCTCGCTGCTCCTCTCGCCGGGGACTTCAGCCGGGCCACCCTCTTCTCCGAGGACTATGCCTACGCTGAGGCGGCTTACAACGCCGTCGGCGGTGCCGGCGCCCTCAACCACGCCATTCTCAACACCGACGTGATCGAGGACCTCGAGGGGAACGCCTGGGAAGACTTCACCGGCGTCGTGGCGACTCCCGAGTTCGCCGCTGTTGACATCCTCGGTGCCCTCACCCTCACCACCAACAGCCCGGACTTCGTCGCTGGCACGGACGATACCTTCTCGCTGGTCTACTCCTTCAACCAGCCCCTCGACATGGAAGTGACCTTCGGCCTCGCCGCCGGTGTCACCACCCTGACCGGGGCCCAGGTTGATGCCCAGTTCGTCTTCCTCGAGGACACTGTTGGGGTCAACGCCTTTGCTGCCACCGTGGCCGGCAACGGCGCGACCCTCAGCGCCAGCGGGCTGGTTCTGACCGTGGTGTTCGACCTCACTGCAGGCGAGCTGGAGCTCGGGGATAGGGTTACTCCCCAGTTCCCCTACTTCTACAGCGAATTCGCTGGCGGTGACATCAACGATCCTCTTACCCGGATCGCTCCTGGTCCCGAGTTCGTGACCGAGTAAGGTTTCGAACGAAGAACTATTCTGCAATGCAAGGGCCGCCTTCGGGCGGCCCTTTTTTTTTCTTTGGTGCCATGCTCCGATAAAACCTGTATCCTGTGCTCCATGAAGAGAACTGCCTGGCACATCCTGCTGATCGCCCTGGCCGGCCTCGCCGCCTACGCCAACACCTTCGGCGCGCCCTTCGTCTTCGACGACAAGTACGCCATTGTCGACAACCCGGTCATCAAGGATCTCGGAAACTTTGTCGGCGGAGCCGGCTGGGATTCCAACCCGAGACGCTTTCTCGGCTTTTTGAGTTTTGCCCTGAATTACCGCGGAGGCGGTCTCGAGGTCTCCGGTTACCATGTCGTCAACCTGGCGATCCACCTCCTCTGCGCCCTGCTCGTCTACGCCCTCTGTCGATCGATCGCCCGAACATCCCTGATGGGCGGGGGAGCTAAAACAGTGGAGGGCGGCGCGGTCGCCTGCCTCGCAGGGCTGATCTTCGTCCTTCATCCTCTCCAGACACAGGCCGTCACCTACGTCGTCCAGCGCTTCGCCTCTCTCGCGACTCTCTTCTACCTGCTCGCTCTGGTCTTCTATCTGCGGGCCCGACTCGGGCAGGAGGCCGACGGTTCGCGCAGGGTCAGGACCTGGTTTCTCTTCCTGCTCTCTTTTCTCGCAGCCGGGGCGGCGCTCTCGACCAAGGAGATCGCATTCACCCTTCCCCTGGCCGTGATTCTCTGTGAGTTCTCCTTCTTCCGGGGCGGCATCCGGCGACGGATCATGGCCCTGGTCCCCTTTGCTCTGCTGACAGGAGGAGCGTGCCTCACTTTTGTGGGAGGGCAGAGGCCCCTGGGGGAACTCCTCTCCAGCGTGGACAGGCTGGCCCGGGAGACCGATGCGATCAGTCGATCCGATTACCTGCTGACCCAGTTCGCCGTTGTCGCCAAATACGTCGGGATGATTTTCCTCCCCCTCGGCCAGAACATCGATCACGATCAGGCGATCTACGACACGTTCTTTGCTCCGAAGGTCTTCTTCCCCTTCCTTCTTCTCACGGCCCTTCTCGGCCTTGCCCTGTGGCTTTACAGGGTGCGCGCCGGGGACGGGGAGTCACCTGCCGGCGATCGGGCCCCGAACCCGGCCTGTCGCTTGGCGGGCTTCGGCATCGTCTTTTTCTTTCTCGCTCTTTCCGTGGAGTCGAGCGTTATCCCCATTCGGGATCTCATGTTCGAGCATCGCCTTTACCTTCCCATGGCGGGGGTCGCTCTCGCCCTCGCCGCCGGTGCCGGTGCGCTTCGTCGCAGGATTCCTGAAAAGGCGTGGGTCATCGGGGTGGCCGCGGTGGTCCTCGCCCTCGGCGCCGCCGCCTTCATGCGCAACCAGGTGTGGGCGGACCCGGCGACCCTCTGGGGCGATGCGGTCGTCAAATCGCCTCAGAAGGCCCGGACCCACAGCGAATACGGGGAGGTGCTCCTCGGTCGCGGCGACCTCGAGAGGGCCCTGGGCGAGTTCAAGATCGCTTCGCGCCTGCGGCCCGGGAGCGCCTACCTGAGCAACAACCTGGGCGTCGCCTACCATCGCCTGGGAAAACTCGACATGGCTCTCCGCCACTACCGCCTCGGGCTCGAACTCGACCCCGGGTACGACGAGCTGCACGGGAACCTCGCCTCCGCCCTTGTTCAGGCGGGGAAGACCGATGAAGGGATCGCCGAGTACCGGGTCGCCATCAGCCTCGCTCCTCGCTCGGCGAGGAACCACCTCAACCTCGGCATCGCCTATCACCGGCTGGGACGGCTCGAAGAGGCGGCGGCCGAGTACCTGACCGCCATCCGGCTTAAGCCCGAGTACGCCAAGGCGCATCAGGGGCTCGGCGGGGCGTATATGGGGATGGGGCGGTACGTGAAGGCGGAGGAGCACCTGCGTCTGGCGCTACGGTTTGCTCCGGACGATGCCGCCGTGCGGCAACTGCTGGAGAGGGTGGTGGCAATGCGGAAAGAGGGGATGGGGAAATAGATTTGCAGATTAGTGTCAGTATTGCGGTGATCTGAAAAGGTTTCCCTCTCCCTCAGGGAGAAGGGCCCCACGGAAGATCAATGCTGATCAGAATAGACCTTGAGGGGGATCGGGTCCTGGTTTGAGGCCGCCTCCGCAGGGCGAAGGTTCAGGCCCCGAAGATCAGGAAGTACCCGGCGTTGTAGAGGACGTGAAGGATGGTGCCGGGCCTGATGCTGTCATAACGGTCGCGGAAGTGGCCGAAGAGCAGCGAGGGGCCGAGGACGGCCAGGGCCCAGAGGGGCGGGTGGTAGAGGTAGTGTGCCGCCACGAAGAGGGCGCTGGTGAGCCAGTTGGCCCCGCTCAGGCCGAGAAGGGTGCGGCCTCCGAAGGGGCGTTTCACCATTTCCCCCTGGATCAGGCCGCGGAAGGCGGCCTCTTCCAGCACCGGGTAGGCGAGGGCGGGCAGGAGGAAACGGGCCGGCTCCCGCAGGGGCCAGGACAGGTCGAGCGGGACCGGGTGGAGGAGATAGAGCCCGGCCAAAAAGAACGGGGCAGCCAGAATGGCTGCCCCGATTTGTTTGTCATGCCACATGGAGCCTAGCTTCTGCGCCGCCGCACCAGGTAGCCGAGGGCGCCGAAGGCAAGCAGGGGGAACATCGGGTCGATGCCAGCCGCGCCGCCGAGGGAGCAGCCGCCGCCGCTGTCGCCGTCGCTGGTGACGGTGATCACGGTCACCGTGCCGTCGTCGTTGCCGCCAACGTATCCGTCGTCATCATTGATGATGAAAGAGAGGTCGCGAATCTTGATGGTTCGAACGATCTGACCGGTGTCGCCGTCGTCCTCGGTGACGGTGGCGGTGATTGTCAGCATGTAACTGACTTTGTACGATTGGGCTTGGGCCGGCTTGAATTTGAGCCCGGGCAGGTCGGCGGGGTCGAAGGTCCACATGCCGCCGCCGTGGTCGATGCCGGCGGAGAAGGTCGAGCCGGCGGGGACGTCGGTTATGGTCACGACCAGGGTCTCGGAGCCGTCAAGGTCGGTGAGGAAGGCAGACAGGTCGAGGTCGCCGGTGTAGTAGTCGAGGGTGAAGCTGTTGCTGGCGTTGAGCAGGGGCAGGTCGGCGACGCCGACCACGTCGACATCGAGGACGCCACTGCAGTTGCAGGGCTCGTTGTCAGAAATGCGGGTGGCGTGGCCTGTGACCTCGAGGGTGAAATCAACGTTGGAGTTGGCCGGCGGGGTGATGGACAGCCCTGCGAGCTCGGCCGGGATGAGGGTCCAGCTGCCGCCGCCGTTGTCGGTGCCGGCCGAGAGGATGGCACCGGCGGGAACATTGGAGATGGTGACCGAGTCGAGGGTGACCAGGGTCGCGGCGCAGGGCGACAGGGCGATGTGGAGGGGGATAGGGGTGTCCTCCATGCCGCGGGCGTTGGTGAGCAGGAGGAAGCAGTCCCCGGTGGTGTACTCGACGGTGCCGTTCCAGGTGCGGGGGGTGAAGGTGCCTCCGCCGACGGGCGGTTCGGCAGCCGTATCGCCCTTGCCGATGCCGGTGGTGATGCGCAGGGTGCCGTCGGTGTAGCTGTTGGCACCGTTGGTGTAATTAACCCCCCCGCGACTTCCGTCAAGGTACATGAGCATGCCGACGGTCTCGCCGGCGCCGATGGTCAGGGTGGCGCCGACGTCGAAGGGGGTGGGGACATTGAATCCATTAGAGACCAGTGTGTCGCGGCCAAGTAGGGTCCATCCTGCGGGGTCGCTCTCATGGCCGACGAAGGTCCCCTCCCGGTACCAGATCTCCACCTCGCCCGTGGCACCACCGTCGAAGTTCCCTTCGAAGGCGCCGGTCAGATCGATGGCCTGTCCCGACTCGTTGGTCAGGTCGAACATGTTGCCCTGGAAGCTGTTGTTGGAAGCGAAGGTCGTGCTGAGAGTGGTCGGTTCGCCGCCTCCGCCGCAGGCAATGTTCGTGCAGTACTGGACCGCCAGGTCGGTGTAGACCTCTCCGGCAGCCAGGGGGTAGGCGAGCCCGACGGTGCCGTCGGCGTTCTCGACGCCGATGGATGTGTTGCTGTCCACCTCGGCGCGGAGGTAGTTGACCACGATGGTGTTGCTGCCCTCGAAGAGGATGTATTGGAAGGTGTTCGAGCCGGTGTTGGGCCAGCGGGGGGTGTCGTCGATTTGAACGACGAAGCGCCGGTTGGGGGTGGTGCCGAGGGTCTCGTAGTAGATGCTCGTCTGACCGTTGGCCGGGTCAAGGTCGTCCCAGAGGCCGGCGATGAGGTTGTCGATTTTGCCGCCGGCGGTCGGGATGGGGTCGCCGGAGCAGCAGCCGGCCGAGCAGCAGCCTGAGGAGGGGAAGTCGCTGAACCCGAGAAAGCCGTTGCTGGAGACCTTGAGTTCGGTGTAGTCGATCCCGTAGAAGTTGAAGGTGAAGCCAAGGGGGAGAAAGGGCGAACCCTCGTCGTCCCCGAGGGGGAGGAGAGTGCCGGTGGCGGCGATGTCCTCCCACTCGAAGGCCGGGCCGCCGGCCTCTTCGCTGTCAATGAAGGTGTAGCCGAAGCTGTCCGGCCCGCCGGTCAGGGCCAGGGTGGTCGCAGGCAGGGCGAGAAGCAGCGCCAGCGCGGCCAGTAGTGCGCAAATCTTTCCGTTCATTCAATCCTCCTTGGTTCAATTAAAAAAGGTGAGAAGGTCCCATCCTGAAGGTACGATTCTAGAACTCTGACTTTGTACACGCCGGGGGGATAAAAGTCAATGGAACGTGTCAGGGACCTAGCTGAGAGGATGACTGGCGGCTCTTTTGGTTTGGAATTATCCACTGCCACGCAACGCCGCATCGATATTCCAAGCTTGTCGTAACATGCCATGGCCCGCGGCGTCGAGCGGCGAGACTTCTTTCGCATGATTAGGACCGAACGTTTTTTGCATCGCCTTTCCACTCTCCTGCTTGAAATCTAAACGGCCCCCTTCCTGACTATTTCCATCTTCTGTTGGGTCCACAGGCCACCATCCATTCTATCTTCATGCGGAGATTGCTGACCGGGCATGCGGTTACCTTCATTGTCCGTCACCGGCGCAGGGAAAGGTCTTCGGCGGTTTTTTCTGGAGCTCAAAGGCGAAAACGCTGACGCTCCGGCCGATGAGCGCTTTTGGGTGGCAGGCATGTTGTCGAAATCCTTGAGTTGAAGAAGGGGGATTCGATCGGCCCCCGCTGAGAGGTCTCACCTCCGGAATTGACAGCCAGGGTCGCAAGGGCATTCGCGCGGGGTCGTCGCGGCGCCGCTGCCGTCCGTGGCCTTGCTCTCACCCTTGTCGGGGGTGATCGTGGAGGAACGGCGTGGTGAGTCGCTTCTGAAGGAGAACCCGGGTCTTGGGGCTAGGCCCCGAAGGTCAGGAAGTACCCGGTGTTGTAGAGGACGTGAAGGACGGCGCCGGGCCTGATGCTGTCATAACGGTCGCGGAAGTGGCCGAAGAGCAGGGAGGGGCCGAGGACGGCCAGGGCCCAGAGGGGCGAGTGGTAGAGGAAGTGCGCCGCCACGAAGAGGGCGCTTGCGGCCCAGTTGGCCCCGCTCAGGCTGAGCAGGGTGCGGCGTCCGAAGGGGCGTTTCACCAGTTCCCCCTGGATCAGGCCGCGGAAGGCGGCCTCCTCCAGAACAGGGTAGGCGAGGGCGGGCAGGAGGAAGCGGGCCGGTTCCCGCAGGGGCCACGACAGATCGAGCGGGACCGGGTGGACCAGGTAGAGCCCGGCCAAAAAGAACGGGGCAGCCAGAATGGCTGCCCCGATTTGTTTGTCATGCCACATGGAAACTAGTCTTTGCGCCGCCGCACCAGGTAGCCGAGGGCGCCGAAGGCGAGCAGGGGGAACATCGGGTCGATGCCCGCCGCGCCACCGAGAGAGCAGCCGCCGCCGCTGTCGCCGTCTGTGGTGACTACGATCACGGTGCCGTCGTCGTTGCCGTCGCTTGCGGTGTCGTCGTCGATGAAAGCTTCGAGGTAGATGACTTTGATGGTGTCCATCAGGGTCGTGGCGCTACCATCGTCCTCCGTGGCGGTAGCGGCGACGCCAAGATCCCATTTGACGTAGTAGCGCAGCCGGAAGGGCAGGGCGATTCGCAGGCCGTTGAGGTCGGCGGGGGTGAGCAGCCAGTTGCCGCCGCCCATGTTCACGCCAGCGGAGAGGAAGGCGTCGTCCGGGACGTTGGAGATGGTGACGGTCAGGGTTTCGGAGCTGTCGGTGTCGGTGAGTTCAGCTTCGATCTCAACCGGTACGACAATCTGCAAGCCGAAGGGGAAGGTGTTCTGGGTGGCAAGGGTCGGGTCGTCGGCGACGCCGATCAGGTCGACAAAGAGCGACTGGACGGCGGTCACCAATTCGTCCAGGGCGTTGAGAGCTTCGGCAGTGACGGTCAGGGTGATGTCGACGTTGGAGTCGGCAGGCGGGAAAAGTTGCAGGCCGTCGAGCTCCGCGAGGGTGAGGTCCCAGGTGCCGTCTCCGTTGTCGATGCCGGCGGACAGGGATGCGCCGTCGGGAACCCCGGAGATGACGATGCTCTGAACGACTAGGTCGCCGAGGTCCGGGAAGTCGGGGTTGAGGGAAATGTCGAGGGGAATGGCGGTGTCCTCGTCGCCGGAGGCCGGGGTGACGGCGAGGAACGAGGGGGTAATGTTGGCGGCATAGGCCACCACGTTGGCGGCGTAATTCTGCATTTGGGTTCTTATCCCGCCACTCCCATTGAGATAGAAGTCGAGGGGAATGGTGGAGTAGATGACCCAGCCGGCCCCGAAGGGGTAGGCGAAGGTGACGATGTGGGTCGGGTCGGTGGTGCTCAGCAAAAGGACCGCGTCTCCGGGGAGGCTGGCCGCCTCCGTGTAGCCGTGGCTGGAGGAGGTGCCAAGGTCCAGAGATGTGTCGTTGATGATCCCGCCGGGGCCGTCGGTGACGAGGGTGGTGTCATCAAGGACGTCTATGTCTCTGCTGTGGGTAAAATCGCGGAGGATGGTGAATCCCGCCCCGCCGGGCAGGATGGATTCAGCCGCAGTGACGTAACGGTCGTGGATGATCAGAACCATCCCGGCGTTGACGGCCGCCTCGATGTCCGCGAGGCGGGAGGTGTATTCAAAGCCATAGCTGCCATTGCTGGGGTTCTGGACGAACAGCACGTCGATGCCGGCCAAATCCCCGGCGGACAAGTCGGTTATCAGTACCGGGGTCTCTCCGGCTGTGGTGATGACAGCGGCCTGGGAGCTAACCCCCTGCTGTGAAGACATGTCGTAGTAGCCGACATTGGCAGCCAGGGAGTGCCCCGTCAGGAGCAGCAGTAGCGCGGCCAGAAGTGCGCAGATCTTTCCGTTCATTCAATCCTCCTTGGGTCAATAGAAAAAAGGTGAGAAGGTCCCATCCTGAAGATATGATTCTAGAACTCTAACCTTGTACACGGCGGGGGGGCAAAAGTCAACGGATAATCCCCGGAAAGTCCCCTTGCGGGGGTGCTTTAGTCTGAGGACGGGAAAGGGCGGGGGCAAAAAAAATGCGCGCCGCTCAGGAGGGAGAAACGACGCGCGAAGGAAGGTTGAAGAAGGTTTTTTTCTATATCGTTTTGGAAAGGAGAAGGATGAAGAACCGTCTCGTCGGCCCGCCTGCCACAACAGGCCTTTGATGGTTCCTACTATACGCCGGGGATCCAAGGTCTTCCACGTGGGAAGCCGTAAAAATGCGATGCATTTGGGACGTGCCGCGACTGTGCATTTGGACAGAGAGCGTCCCGCCAGCCCCCTTGGCACGGCATCGAATGGTGGGCAGCCGAACTCATTAAACCCTGTATTATCAATCCCTTTGATAATTTTCCCGGTTTGCGCTATGGTTCCGGGTGGGCGCGAGCGGCCCGGCGGGCACCTTCGCCCCTTCGCATTCGCTCATATATGGTCTCCCCCCCGCTTAGCCGAACAGCAACCCCCTTTCCCCAGGATTCAGAGCCATGACCGAGAAAACGCCCCAGCCGATCCACCGCGCCGACTACGCCCCCCCGCCCTACCTCGTCGAGAGCATCGAGCTGCACTTCGACCTCTCGGAGGAGACGACCCTGGTCCGCTCGCGCCTCGCCCTGCGCCGCAACCCGGCCGGGGCCGGCGGGCCCCTCGTGCTGAACGGCGAGGAGCTGCGCCTGCTCAACGTGCGCCTGGACGGCCGGGAGCTCGACCCCGCCGAGTATCGCCTCGACGAGGAGACCCTGACCTTGCCCCTGCCCGACCCGCCGCAGGCCTTCGCGCTGGAGGTGACCACGGCGATCCGCCCCGCGGAGAACACCTCCCTGGAGGGGCTTTACGTCTCGGGGGGCAACTTCTGCACCCAGTGCGAGGCCCAGGGCTTCCGCAAGATCACCTACTACCCCGACCGCCCCGACGTGCTGGCCCGCTTCTCGACCACGCTCGCCGCCGACCGGGTCAAGTTCCCGGTCCTGCTGGCCAACGGCAATCTCGTCGGGAGCGGCGACCTGGAGGGGGGCCGCCACTTCGCCACCTGGGAGGACCCCTTCCCCAAGCCGGGCTACCTCTTCGCCCTGGTGGCCGGGGACCTGGCCTGCGTGGAGGACAGCTACGAAACCGCCTCGGGCCGCTCGGTGGCCCTGCGCATCTACACCGAGGAGCGCAACCGGGACAAGTGCGGCCACGCCATGGCCTCGCTCAAGCGCGCGATGCGGTGGGACGAGGAGACCTTCGGTCTGGAGTACGACCTCGACATCTACATGATCGTGGCGGTGGACGACTTCAACTTCGGGGCGATGGAGAACAAGGGACTCAACGTCTTCAACTCCAAGTACGTCCTGGCCAAGCCGGAGACCGCCACCGACGCCGACTACCAGGGGATCGAGGGGGTCATCGGCCACGAGTACTTCCACAACTGGACGGGCAACCGGGTCACCTGCCGCGACTGGTTCCAGCTCTCGCTCAAGGAGGGTTTGACCGTCTTTCGCGACCAGGAGTTCTCCGCGGCGATGACCAGCCCGGCGGTGAAGCGGATCGAGGAGGTGCGCATCCTGCGCAACGCCCAGTTCCCCGAGGACGGCGGCCCGATGGCCCACCCGGTGCGNGGTGCGGCCCGAGTCGTACGTGGAGATCAACAACTTCTACACCACCACGGTCTACAACAAGGGGGCCGAGGTGATCCGCATGTACCACACCCTGCTCGGCCCCGAGCGGTTCCGGGAGGGGCTGCGCCTCTACCTGTCGCGCCACGACGGCCAGGCGGCGACGGTCGACGACTTCCTCGCGGCGATGGCCGAGGCGGGCGGGCGGGACCTCTCCCGCTTCGCCCTCTGGTACAGCCAGGCGGGCACTCCGGAGCTGGCGGCGGAGGCATCCTGGGACGAAGAGGCCCGGAGCTACACGCTGAGCGTGCGCCAGAGCTGCCCGGCGACCCCGGGCCAGGAGGCGAAGGAGCCCTTTCACATCCCCCTGACGGTCGGCCTGCTCGATGCGCAGGGGCGGGAGATCCCCCTGCGCCTGGAGGGGGAGACGGCCCCCGGGGCGGCGGAGCGGGTCCTCGAGCTGACCCAGGAGGAGCAGACCTTCCGCTTCGTCGACGTGCCAGAAAGGCCGGTTCCGTCGCTGCTGCGCGACTTCTCGGCCCCGGTCACCCTGCGCTTCGATTATTCCGACGGGGAGCTGGCCTTTCTCATGGCCCACGACGGAGATCCTTTCAACCGCTGGGAGGCGGGCCAGCAGCTGGTCCTGCGGGTCTCTGCCCGCCTCGTCGACCGGCACCGGCGCGGCGAGGCCCTGGAGCTCGATCCCCTGCTGGCCGAGGCCTTCGCCAAGACCCTGCTCGACACCGAGGCGGACGAGGCCCTGCTCGCCCTGGCCCTGACCCTGCCGGCCGAGACTTTTCTCGGCGAGCAGATGGAGGTCATCGACCCGGAGGCGGTCCGCGCCGTCCGCCAGTTCCTGCGTCGGGAACTCGCCCGCACCCTGGAGGCCGAGCTGATCGGCCGCTACCGCTCCCTGGAAGAGCCGGGACCCTACTCAGTGGAGCCACGGGCGGTGGGGCGGCGCTCTCTGAAGAACCTCTGCCTGGCCACCCTGATGACCCTGGAGGAGGGCGAGGGCGTCGGGCTCTGCCTGGAGCAGCTGCGCCGGGGGGGCAACATGACCGACGAGCTGGCGGCCCTTTCCTGCCTGGCCGACAGCGACCTGCCGGGGCGGCAGGAGGCCCTCGACGCGTTCTACGGCCGCTGGCGGCACGAGCCTCTGGTGCTCGACAAGTGGTTCACCCTGCAGGCGGCTTCCAAGAGGGCCGGGACCCTCGCCGAGGTGAAGCGCCTGGCCGCCCACCCCGACTTCAACATCAAGAACCCCAACCGGGTGCGGGCCCTGGTCGGCGCTTTCTCCATGGCCAACCCGGCCGCTTTCCACGCCGCCAGCGGGGAGGGCTACGCCTTTATCGCCGACCGGGTTCTGGAGCTCGACCCCCTCAACCCCATGGGGGCGGCGCGCCTGGCCGGGGGGCTGAGCCGTTGGCGGCGCTACGACGAGGGGCGCCAGCGATTGATGCGGGGTCAGCTGAAGCGCATCCTCGATACCGGCGGGATCTCCCGGGACCTGTACGAGGTTGTTTCGAAGAGTTTGGGGTAAAAACCGGGGGATTGCGCCCCCGGCGCCATCCTTTCTCTGACCGCCCAGAGAAAGGATGCAAAGAGAGGGCGCCCCAACGACTTGTCCGCCTGCGTCGAAGGGGGGGGCGAGGGGCAGAGAGCGATTTTTCAACAGGAGAAACAAGGTGAACAAGATACTGATCATCGGCTGCGGAGACATCGGCCGGCGGGTGGCGAAGCTGGCCATCGAGGGGGGGGGGACGGTGACTGCACTGGCCCGCTCGGAGAAGAGCGCCAAGCGCCTGGAGGCGGAGGGCGTCGCCGCGGTGCGGGGCGACCTCGACGGGATGGAGCCGATCGGCGGGCTGCCGACGAAGGGGGCGACGGTCTTCTATTTCGCGCCGCCGCCCGGCGGCGGAATGCTCGACACCCGGGTGCGGGTCTTCTGCGCCTCGGTGGAGCCGGGCGAGGAGCCGGCGAAGCTTGTTTACATCAGCACCAGCGGGGTCTACGGCGACTGCGGCGGGGCGACCGTGACCGAGGAGACGCCGGTCAATCCCCAGACCGCCCGGGCCAGGCGCCGCCTCGACGCCGAGACGCTGCTGGCCGGCTGGGGCAAGGGACGCGGCATCCCCGTGGTGATCCTGCGGGTGACGGGGATCTACGGACCCGGGCGGCTTCCCCTGGCCCGCATCCGGGAGGGCCACCCGGTGCTGCGCCCCGAGGA
The DNA here is from genome assembly GCF_002868845.1 of Desulfuromonas sp. Taxonomy (NCBI): domain Bacteria; kingdom Pseudomonadati; phylum Thermodesulfobacteriota; class Desulfuromonadia; order Desulfuromonadales; family Desulfuromonadaceae; genus Desulfuromonas; species Desulfuromonas sp. The sequence continues at coordinate 60,284 of NZ_PKUB01000015.1, read as the reverse complement.
CGCTTCCTACACCAACCGCATCCATGCCGACGACCTGGTCCGGGTCTGCCTGGCCGCGGCGGAAAAAGGGGAGGACGGCGAGATCTTCAACGTCAGCGACGGCCAGGCCGGCACCATGACCGAGTATTTCGAGGCCGTGGCCGACGCGGCCGGGCTGCCTCGGCCGCCTCGGATCGGCCTGGACGAGGCCCGCAAGGTGATGACACCCCTGATGCTTTCCTATATCGCCGAGTCGCGGCGCATGGACAACGCCCGGATGCTCGAAAAGCTCGGCGTACAGCTGCTTTACCCGACCCTGGAGGCGGGGCTGAGGGCGAGCCTGGAGGGCGGGCTTCCTCCACTTCGCAGATGAATTCGGCGCGGACGAAAACTCGCCTGCGGCTCGAGCAGTCGTCCGCGTTTTTTCCAAACTCATCCACTCCGCTTCGGCTGGGGCGAATGGGGAGAGCGAAAGCTTCTGTGCCACGCGGAGCGAAACGAGGGCGTGCACAATCGTTCGGGTCTTTTCAGTTCCATCGGGGCCGCCTCTTTGCAGGCTCCAGATTCCCGATTTTGCGTCCCTTTTGACCACTTCAAGGATTTCGCGATATAATTGTCGTGTAAGGTTCACCTCAAAAGAAGAAAGGGGGCTAGACCATGAAAAACGAACCTTGGAAAGAGCGTTGGCATGATTTGAAGGAAAGGGTTATGCATCCCTTCGGGGGGCACCACGAGGAGAGCCTCGGGGAGTCCGCGGAAGAATTGAAGGGGAAGGCTTCCGAGGAGGCCGAGAAGAAGACTGACGAGTCCACGGGGTCCGAATTCCGTGATTGAAAGTTCCCTCCGACGCTGAGGGGTGAAAACCGGCCGGATGGCCGGTTTTTTTTGTCCGCTCCCGGTCCGGGCATTTGTCGATTGAGGGCGGCCCGCCTTTCGTGCTAGGCTCCCGGGGTGAGGAATCTTCCCCGTTCTCCATCCCTGATCCGTCTCCGGAGGCCGTCCCTTGGCGCCAGGTGCCCCTGCCAGCAACGATCTTGACCTGGACGCCAAGGTCCTGGCCAACTTCATCTACGCCCTCAATATCTCCCGCCGTCATTTCGTTACCTACCCCGGCGATCATCCGATCATCGCTTCGGCCTCCGGCAAGGCTCTCGACCTCCTGAACCAGCTTTTGGCCCCCGGGGGGGAAATCACCCTGGGGATCGGCCGCAACACCCTCTTTCTGGGCGACGCAGAGCTGGACGAGAACGACCCGGTCTTCCGGGACCTCGCCCAGGATCTTTCCCGGCAAGGCGCCGCCGCCCTGGTCTTTCGTCCCGGCCTCGGGGCCGAGGACCTTGGCCGGTTCCACCGGATCATGGGGATGAGCCGCGAGCAGGTGCAGGAACAGGGGGGGATCGAGCAGGTGGCCGCCGGGGCCGGCCTGGAGCACCTGGTCATCAAGGGGGTCGACTACGGGGCCTTTGGGGCCGCCGAAGGGGCGCAGGGTCAGCAGGAGGACCTCTGGGGCCGCTTTATCCGTGCCCTCATGGCCGGCGATGTGAAAGGGGAGGGGGAGCCGGAGGGGATCGAGGATCCCCGTGCCCTGGCCCGGGTCATGAACGAGGGGGAGGACTTCCTCCCCGGCGGATCGGCGGCCGCCTACGACGAGACCATCGCCACCTTCCTCAGGGAGCTGGGCGACGAGGGGATGGAAGAGGGGGAGCGGGCCGAGGCCCTGGAAAAGATGAGTGCCCTGGCGGATGGCTTGAACCCCGGTCTTCGCAAGCAGCTCCTCGGCAGCGCCTTCAACTCCCTGGCGAGCCGCAGGGGGGTCGCCGAAGGGCTCCTCGGGCGCCTGCCCCAAAAGACGATCCTGGAGGTTCTGGAGGATGTCAACCTTCAGCGGGCCACGGTTCCCACGGCCATCCTGAAGCTCCTCGAGCGCTTCGCCCGCCTGGGCGAGGGGGCCTCCGGCACCCCGGCCGCTCCCGGGGTGCGCGATGAGGAGCGGGAGCGAATGCTCGGCGATGTCCTGGGACAGGACACCAGTGGGAACTACGTCCCCGAGGCTTACCGGGACAAGCTGGAGAGCCTGGTCGGTCTGAATCGCCTTCCCCCCGCCCAGCGCGAGGGGGTGGAGATGCTCAAGGAGTCGCTGGAGCCGCACCGGGTCGAAGTGCAGGCCGCCGCCGTCACCGTGGAGGTGCTCAGGTCGCTGGGGACGGACGAGGACTCGGAGGGGCTCAAGGACGGCCTGGCGGAGCACGTCGATTACCTGCTCGAGATGGGGGATTTCCTCGCCCGGGCGGAGCTGCACGAGCGCCTCGGGGGGGCCGGGTGGGCCGCCGGGGGGCTTCAGCCCCGGGACGACCTTCTCGCCTCCTTCGCCCGGAGCGCCTTTCTCGAGAAGGTCCTGGCCGGTCTCTCCGTCTGGGGCAAGTCCAAGTCCCCGGACATCCGGGCGCTCATCCTGCGGGTGGGAAGCCCCTTCGCTGAGCCCCTTCTCGACCTCTTGGCCGAGGAGGCGGACCGTTCGCGCCGGCGCTACGTCCTCGACTGCCTGCAGAAGCTGGGGGCGGCGGCGCGGCCCGCGGCCCTGCTGCGCCTGTCCGACGCCCGCTGGTACGTGGTCAGGAACCTGGTGCTGCTTCTTCGCAACCTCGGCGACCCCGGGGTCGCCCCCTATCTTCACCGCCTGATCCACCACCCCCACGCCCGGGTGCGGCAGGAGGTGTTCAAGGCCCTTCTGCATCTCGGCGACCCCCGCATGGAGCAGCTGCTGCTCAAGGGGCTGGACAGCCCCGACCCGGATGAGCGACTCCAGTTCATGCAGTCCGCAGAGAAAAGCCGCAGTCCGCAGGTTCTGGAAAAGTTGCTCGCGATCCTCGGCAGGGCGAGCGTGGTCGATTTCGAATTCGAGCTCAAGTGCGGCGCGGTCCATGCCCTGGCCGGGATCGGCAGCGCCGAGGCCATTCCGGAGCTGGAGCGCCTGCTGGAGAGCCGGCCGCTTCTGCACCGGCGTCAGCTTCACCGCCTCAAGGTCGAGATCGTGGGAAGCCTGGACCGGTATCCGGCGGGTGAGGCGCGCGGTCTGCTGGAGCGGCTGGCGAAGGTCGGCGGGAACGAACTGTCGGAGCTCGCCGAGGCGGCCCTGGCGAGGATCTAGAGGAATAGATGGATACCGACCGCATGAACAGCGTCGAAGGCTTTGTGCGCCGCCTGGTGATGGCCGCCGCCAACGCTTCGCTTTATTCTCCGGAGCACCGGCAGGTCGAGGCCCTGCTCGGAAGCGCCTATTCCTGCCTGGAAGAGGCCCTGGCCGGCGAGGACGAGGTGGCCCTGATGTTGGTCGAGGAGGAGCTGGTCTTTGCCTGATGCCCCCTGGCCGGGAGCATGCACCTGGAGCGTTTCGCCCGCATTCTTCGCGCCCGGGGAATCGGTCACATCCAGCTGTTGAGGGGGGTCGGGAGGGAGGATCTGAAGGCGCTGGTCGGCGTTCTGACCCGGGGCGGGCCCGGTTCGGGATCGCTGGGAGCTTCGGGCAGGATCCGCCTGGGGCAGGTCGACGTGCGCGGCCCCTCCCCCGCCCTGGACGGAAAAGGCGGGGGCTCCAAGGTGCATGCCCGCCTCGAGCGTCTCTCTGCGGGGCAGGAGTGTGGAGCGGAGATTTTCGAGGGGGTCCGCAAGCGCCGCAGGCTTCATTCCGCGGGCATCTCGGAGGTGGTGACCGAGTTCGCCGAGGCCCTGGCTGGTGCGTCCAACCCTTTCCTGGCCCTGGCCCCGATGAAGGAGCGGGACGACTACACCTTCGTCCATTCGGTCAACGTCTGCATCCTCACCCTGGCCCAGGCCATGGCTCTCGGCATCGAGGGGCCTCTGCTCCACGACATCGGGGTCGCCGCCATGCTCCACGACGTGGGCAAGCTCTTCATCCCCGGGGAGGTCCTCAACAAGCCGGATTCCCTGACCGAGGAGGAGTGGGGACTGATCCGCCAGCACCCCCGGACGGGCGCCCGCTACCTGCTCGAAACCCCCGGGGTTCCGCGCCTGGCGGCGGTGGCCGCCTTCGAGCATCACATCCATTTCGAGGGGGCCGGCTACCCACGTGTGGCATCCGGGTGGCGGCAGAATCTCTGCAGCCAGTTGACCACCGTCTCCGATTTCTACGACGCCCAGCGCACCCGCCGGGCCTATCGCGACGCCCTTTCGAAGGAGCTGGTCGCCGCCCGGGTGCGCGCCGCGGCGGGGACCGTATTGCATCCGGCCCTGGCGGCGAACTTCCTGCAGATCCTGGAATATTTCGAAGACGGGCAGGCGTCGGGGGCGGCCGGTTAGGCCTCCTCCTCCGCCAGCCACTCGCCCATGAGCTTTTCCTGCTCCGGCCAGGTCCCGCCGAGGCGCTCCCGAAGAAACGCCGCGAACAGGCTGTCGAACAGCTGCATCCCCTCTTCCAGAAGATACATCCGTTCGTAGAAGACCGCTTCCCGCTCCCGGCCCGGGTCGGTCATTTCGTCCCTCTCCAGCTGCACGGCCGGGGCCTTGAAGGAGGAGAACTGGAACAGCTCCCCCTTCAGGGTCAGGGTCCATTCCTGCTCCCTTTTTTCGATGTGGAGACGGGCCTCGAGGATCTCCTTGCCCCGGTGCAGGGCGGTGCGCACTTCGCTGAAGCGGTCCTGAGGGCCGGCCACGGTAACTTTCTGCTGGCCCGATTCGGCGTCTCCCACCAGGGTCAGACGGTCGTCGAGGTAGGCGACGAAGCCCTCGTCCTCCAGGGCCGGGCCGGGCCGGCTTACCCGGTATTCCGAGGCCCCGTTCAGGCTCTGGTAGAGGAGCCAGTGCAGGAAGTCCCTGCCCAGCCAGCGGTTGCCCTGGATCAGGTCGAGGACGGTCTCGCTCCCGGCCCCGTTGGCCTTGGCCAGGGCCGGCTTCAGCGCCTCGTCCAGCACCGCTTCGGCCCGGTCGTAGGGATGGACGGTCACCAGGCGCAGCCCCTCGAAGCTTTGCTTGAACTGGTTCTCGAACAGTTCCACGACCTGGGGGCTGAGGCTGGTGAAGCTGACCAGGCCGGTGCGGGTGTCCCAGACCGCGTCGTAGAAGGAGGGGGCGGGCAGGGTGCGGGCGAACAGGGAGAGGCGCACCGCGTCGCGCAGCTCTTCCTTCTTCTGCTTGGGAACCCGCTGCAGCCCCGGAGTGGCCGCCAGGAACTCGCTCTGGGCCTGATTGAAATAGGTCTTGAACAGAGCGGCGGGAATCCGGCGCTGGTCGCGGCGCAGGGTGAAGGCCAGGTAGTGGTCGCGGCTGAAGACCCCGGAGTCGGCGAAATCGCTCCTCTGGGGATCGTCGATGTGGGCCCAGCCGACCGAGAGTTCCTCGGCGCCCTGGTCGATGGGGCGAAAGCCCTTCCGGGCCAGGCACTCGCCCGCCCATTCGGCAAGATCCCCGGCGGGGAGGGCCCCGGTGACCCGGAACTGGCAGATGTTTACGGTATTGGCAAGGATGCCCATGGTTCATCTCCTTTGGTGAAAGTCGAGCCGATAGGGGTACACCTTTTGAGGAAAACTGGCAAGCATATTCTCGGGTCTGCCCCGGCGGCCGAAAAGGGCCTTTGACAGGGCCTCTTGAAGCGCTATATACTCCCCTGAGTACACGAACTACTCACTTGGGGGCGTTATGGAAAAAACCATCGAAGCCAGCCTTTCCCGCCTGGTCGGCAAGATCCGCAGCTACGGCAAGGAAAACCTGGAGGATATCCTCCACGTGCTGGTCGATGCGGTGAATCTCATTACCCGGCGCAACCGCTGCCGGGTCTACCTGGAGGACCTCACCAGCGGCAGCCTTTCGTGCGCCGCGGCCTCGGGGCTGCTCGCCGACGCCATCCGGGAGCAGAGCTTCCCTATCAACACGACCGAATTCCTGGTCTCCCGGGTCTACGTCAACCAGGAGGAGGCCCAGGTCGATGACGTGATCTCCTTCTCCAGCCCCTTCGCCCTGGATTTGGCCGAGCGCTTCGCCATCCGCGCCAGCTACCACCTGCCCCTGCTCCGCCGGGGCCGGGCCATGGGGGTGCTGTGCGTAGACAGCGGCCGCAAGGGCCAGCTTCCCAGCGGGGAGCAGGTCGACGTCCTGAAGTCCTTCCTGAAGGAGGTGGCTCCCCACATCGATCAGGCCCGCAAGTACCACCAGCAGATCGTGCTCGCCCGCCGGGTGGACGAGGCCAAGAAGAAGGAGGCCGCCCTCTACATGGTCAAGTCGGCGGTGCGCCTCATCGACAAGGTCACCCTGGCCTCGGTGCTGATCCCCTCCCCCCTGGCGCCGGGAGCCGGCGAGGAAGGGCTGCAGATTCTCGCCTCCTATTCGGAGGAGAAGGAGGCGAGGCGGCTCTACGAGGGCCAGAAGCTGATCAACCTTGAGCCAGGATCGTCCCTGTTGTCGCGCTATATCAACAGTGCCGGGGTCATCGTCGACGAGACCCTGCTCTCACCGCTCTACATCTCCAATCTGCCCGGGGAGAACCTGCAGAAGCGTTACATCACGGAGACGCTGGGCCTTCGCTCCCTCTACGTCGTGCCGCGCTACGAGCCCCGCACCCGCCGGGTGATCTGCCTGGTCAACTACTACACTCGGGGGGCCTACCGGTTCAGCGACTTCGAAAAGGGACTGCTCGAGGCCCATGCCGAGATGGCTGAACGGGTCATCCAGGAGATCGGCGGGGAACACGTCGAGATCCAGGTCCTCGCCGAGATCAGCGATCTGTTGCAGGAGAAGTTCGAGGGGCTGCAGCCGTTTCTCGGCCGCATTCTCTCCAAGGCTACGGAACTCATCGGCGCCGACACCGGCAGCATCGCCCTCGTCCAGGAGCGGGACGGCGAGCGCTGGCTTGTGGTGGAGGACGCCGAGGGGCAGTTGGTGGGGGCCAAGAGCAAGGAGTGGCTGAAGCGGAACATCCCTCCCATCCGCATCGGCGGGGAGGAGCTGCCCGCCAAAGAGCGCAGCCTGACCGGTTACGCGGCTCACACCCGGCGCCCGGCGATGATCTCCGACACGGCCGGAGAGAAGGGCGCCGGCGGCTTTTACCGGGAGATCACCGAGGTGGTCAAGGGGGAGCTGGCCATCCCGGTGGTCTGCGACGAGGAGGTCATCGCCGTGATCTGCCTCGACAGCCTGCGCCCCCATTTCTTCACCGACGAGCACAAGCGCATCCTGCAGATCATCGAGCGGATGATCTCCCGCCACCTCTCCGATCTGCAGCGCATCGAGAAGCTGACCGGGGAGGTCAACCGCCTGCGTTCGGACGTCGGCTACAAGGACCCGAAGATCTCCTCCTATAAGCTCGGCAACATCATCGGCAACTCGACCAAGGCCAGCGAGGTCGTCGAATTCATCCAGCGCATCTGCCCCCCGATCTTCAACCGGATCGCACTGTGGAGCCATGTCGGCTCCCAGGAGACGACGGTGGGCATGCCCTCGATCCTGATCACGGGCGATACCGGCAGCGGCAAGGAGTTCCTGTTCAACAACATCTTCTCGCGGCTCAACGAGATGTACCGGGTCAAGGTCAACCCGCGGGGGGAGTTGCCGGTGAAGAAGACCAACATCGCCGCCTACAGCGGCGAGTTGACATATTCGGAGCTGTTCGGCCACAAGCGGGGGGCCTTCACCGGGGCCCACACCGACCGCAAGGGGATCCTCGAAGAGGCCCACGGGGGGGTGGTCTTCCTGGATGAGATCGGCGATGCCGACCCCAAGACCCAGGTGCAGCTGCTGCGTTTTCTGGACAACGGCGGCTTCGTGCGCCTGGGGGAGAACGTCACCCGCTATGCCAGGGTTCTGGTGATCGCCGCCACCAACAAGGACCTGCGTCAGCTGATCGCCGAGGGTCGCTTCCGGGAGGACCTCTACCACCGCCTCTCGGAACTGCACGTCGAGGTGCCCTCGCTGAACCACCGCCGCGAGGACATTCCCGACCTGGCGGTCCATTTTCTGGGCAAGCTCTATCAGATTTACAAGACGCCCGAGGAGCAGGACGAGGCCCCGGTTCTCAGCCGGGAGGCCCAGGCCCTGCTGGCCCGCCACCACTACACCGGCAACATTCGGGAGTTGCGCAGTATCCTGCTGAGGGCGCTCTTCTTTCGCAAGGGGCGCGTGATTTCCGAGGAGGATATCGCCGATACCTTCGGGGAGCATGATGCGCAGCCCCGGGAGGGAGCCGCAGAGCGCCTGACCGACCAGGTCGCCGAGGAGATCTTCCGGGCCATTCAGGCCGGGGAGGGGGATTTCTGGAGCGGGGTGCATGCGCCCTACTCGGAGAGCCGCATTTCCCGCGACGTGGTCGCGGCCGTGGTGGAATTGGCCCGGGCCCACGGGGCGAGCACCATGCCGCGTATCGCGTCGCTGCTCGGGGCCTGCGACCCCAAGAGCGCCGACCCGCTCGAGCGCAAGACCTTTTATAAGTTCAAGAACTTCCTCTACAAGACCATCAAGATCGGCTGAGCCTTCCGGGGCGGTCGGGGCCCAGGGTTTCAGTCGCCCGCCAGCAGGCGCTCCACCCGGTCCCGGTCCTCCGGGCGGTAGGGGCCGACCACGACCGCCTTGCGCAGCTGCGGGCCGAGCAGGGCGCGGGCCGTCTCCCGGAGCCTCTCCGGGGTCACCCCGGCTACCTCCCGCCGGTCCTGCTCGGAGGTGCGCAGGTAGGCCGCCATCTCGCCCCACCCGAAACGGGCCGTGGCCGCCTCGACATGGTCGCGGTTGAAGTCCAGGTCGAAGAGGAAAGCCTGCACCACTCCCTCCAGTTCCTCGCTTCCCACCAATTCATTCCGAAGCTCTTCGATGATGGCGATCGTCTCCTTCACCGCGGGGACCAGTTTGGCCGGGGCCAGGGCCATGTCGATGGACAGGCAGCCGCAGTCGGCGAAGAGGGCGAGGTTGGCATCGGCGCTGTAGGTCAGGCCCAGCTTTTCCCGCAGGCGCAGCATGAGCCGGGAGGCGCCCCCCCAGGAGAGGATCCAGCGCAGCACCCGCAGGTCGATGGTGCGCGGGTCGCCCCGGCCGGGCAGGGAAAAGGCGAGCTGCATGTTGATCTGGGAGTCCGAATCCCGGACCCAGCAGGTTGCCGGCGAGACGGGGGGCTGTGGGGGGGGCTCGGGTGGGCTTTCGTGGGCAGCGGCGGCCCCCCAGGCGCCGAAGGCCGATTCGGCCGCGGCCACCACGTCGCTGCGGGAGACCCTGCCGGCGACGGCGAGAACGGTCCTGGCCGGGGTGAAGAAGGCGGCGTGGTGGCGCCGCAGGTCCTCCTCTCCGATTCGGGCGATGGAGTCCCGGGTGCCGAGGGTCGGCAGGCTCAGGGGGTGCCCGGGCCAGAGCAGGCGGGCGGACAGGTTGTCGGGGCTGATGTCCTCGCCCTGCTCGTTGAGCTCTTCCAGGGCCTCCTCCATGATGACTTGCCGCTCCATTTCCAATTCGGAGAAAAGGGGGCGGCACAGCATGGACGCGAACAGGGCCGCCCCCTCCCGGACGTGGCGTGGATGGAGCCGGGAGTGGAAGCAGGTGCACTCCGAGTCGGTCGAGGCGTTGACCGCTCCGCCGAGGGCTTCGAAGGCCCTTTCAAGCCGGTAGCTTTCGGGATAGTCCGCGGTGCCGCGAAACAGGATGTGCTCCAGGAAGTGGCAGATGCCGGCCAGTTCGGGGGTTTCGTGGCGGCTTCCCACATCGACGTAGCAGGCCATTTCGCAGCTGTGCAGGTGGGGCATCTCAACGGTGATGACCCGCAGGCCGTTGCCGAGGGTGTCTCTGAAGTATTCGCTCATCGGTTCTGTTTCGGTTTTCGGGGTGAGAATACGATGCAGGGCGGGGTCACTTTTGGGGGAAAAGGATGTCCTGTCCCATTCCGCTGCGCCGCCCCACCCGGACCAGCACGATGAGGTGGAGGGCGAAGAGGCTCATGACGATCAGGGTCAGGGCCCCGGGAAGCCCTCCCACGGAGGCCTGCTCCAGGTACTGGCCCAGGCTTTCGGCGGGGAGGGGGTGAACCTTGATCTTCAGCAGCCAGCCGGAGAGCAGCACGGCGAAGAGTAAGATGTAGTTCGCCTGAAGCCGCCGTCCCAGGGCGTTGCGCATGCCCATCTTGTACTGGGGGTAGCGCAGGTCCGAGGCGAGTTCGGAGCGCCAGAAGGCGTCGTGGGTCTGACCTCCCTCCTCGGCCATGGTGCCGTCGGCAAGGATACCGTAGATGAAGTTTTGATTCAACAGGCGAACCCGGTACTCGTAGGCATCGAAAAATCGGTAGCGGCGGGACTCGACGAAGAGCAGGATATAGACGATGGCCAGGCCGAAGACGAAGAAGGGGTGGGTGAACTCGGGGTGGCTGAAGCCGAAGCCGAGGAAGGCGGCGGTGGTCCCCACCGCCCAGTTGGTGGTGCGGTCGAGGCGCTCGCGCCAGGCGAGGCTGCGCTGGACCTCGGCCCGGTAGTAGTGGGCCAGGGCGGTGATGGTCTCGGCGCGAGTGAGTTTCTGTGGGGTTTTCTCTTCCGGCATGGCGGCTGTCCACGTTGTTTTCGGCAATTATAACAGATCGTTAAGGTGGGAGCCGAAAAGGGGCGGGAGACTGCAAAAACGCCAAAGGGGGACCGTCGACGGCGACGGTCCCCCTTCTGGAAGCAGGGCGGAGAGGGCTAGGACGCCAGGAGCCGGGCCGCCTCCTTGGCGTGGTAGGTGATGATCAGGTCGGCGCCGGCTCGCTTCATGCCGATCAGGGTCTCCATCATCACCCGGTCGCCGTCGATCCAGCCCTTCTCGGCGGCGGCCTTGATCATCGAGTACTCTCCGGAGACGTTGTAGGCGACCAGGGGCAGGTCGAAGCGCTCCTTGATGTCGCGCAGGATGTCGAGGTAGGCCAGGGCCGGTTTGACCATCAGGAAGTCGGCGCATTCCTGGACGTCGAGGGCCGCTTCGCGAAACGCCTCGATGCGGTTGGCCGGGTCCATCTGGTAGCTGCGCCGGTCGCCGAACTGCGGGGTCGAATCGGCGGCGTCGCGGAACGGCCCGTAGTAGGCGCTGGAATACTTGACGGCGTAGCTCATGACCGGGATCTGGTCGAAGCCGTTGGCGTCGAGGATCTCGCGGATCGCCGCAACCCGTCCGTCCATCATGTCGGACGGGGCGACGATGTCGGCCCCGGCTCGGGCGTGGGAGAGGGCCTCGGCGGCGAGCAGTCGGAGCGTCTCGTCGTTGTCCACGTCGCCGTCCTTGATGACGCCGCAGTGGCCGTGGTCGGTGTACTCGCACAGGCAGACGTCGGTGATCACGAGCAGGCCGGGGACCTCCTCCTTGATCGCCTGGATCGTCTCCTGGATGATTCCTGTGTCGCTGTAGGCGTCCTGGCCGACGGGGTCCTTGTGCTCGGGGATGCCGAACAGGATCACCGCCGGGATGCCGAGTTCGAAGACCTCACGGGCCTCGGCGACGATGTGTTCGATCGATTGCTGGTAGATGCCGGGCATGGAGGGGATCTCGTTGCGGATGTCCTTCCCGAAGGCGCTGAACATGGGATAGATGAGGTCATCGACCCGCAGGTGGGTCTCGCGCACCATGCGGCGGATGGTCTCGTTGCGGCGCAGGCGGCGGGCACGGAATTCGGGGAAAAACATGGTCAACTCCTTGCGTTGAAGATGGGGTTCCACATGCCCGAACAGGGCAGGTTATTGATAATACTCTACCATGGACTCGATCAGCCCCTCCAGGGTGTAGGCCTCTGGCTGGGCGGAGACCGAAAGGCCGCGGCGCTCGGCGGTGGCGGTGGTCAGGGGGCCGATGGAAAAGACATCCACCCGCTCCAGCAGCCGCTGCGCGCCTTCGCCGACCATGTCGAGAAAGTTCTCGACCGTGGAGGAGGACGTGAAGGTCACCGCGTCGATGCCCCCCTCGGCGAGAAGGTCGCGGATCCGCTCGCCCCCTCCTTCCGGCGGGACGGTGCGGTAGGCGACCGGGGCGTGGACGTCGGCGCCGGCGGCGGCCAGCTCGGCCGGGATCAGCTTGCGGGCCAGTTCGGCTCGGGGGTAGAGAACGCGCTTGCCGGAGACGCCCTCTTTTTTCAGCAGCTCGACAACCGCTTCGGCCCGGAATTCGGCGGGCTCCAGATCGGGCCTGATGCCGCGGGCTGATATCGTCTGAGAGGTCTTCGGGCCGACCGAGACCACCTGTACGCCGTGGAGGGCCCGCACGTCGAGCCCGGCGACGGCCAGGCGGGCAAAGAAGGCGTCGACGCCGTTGGCCGAGGTCAGGATCAGAAAGTCGGTCTTCCCCAGGTCGCGGATTTCTCCGTCCAGTTCGTCCCAGCCGGCCGGGGGGGCGATGGCGATTACCGGGCAGGCGATGGCCTCGGCGCCCTGCGCCTCGAGCAGTTTGGTGAAGCTGCCTGCCTGCTCGGCGGTGCGGGTCACGAGGATACGTTTGCCGAACAGGGGGCGGTTGTCGAACCAGCGCAGTTTTTCGCGTAGGCCGACCACTTCGCCGACAACGATCACCGCCGGCGGCTTGAGTTGGGCCTGGTGGACCCGCTCTTCGACAGTGCCCAGGGTGGCGACGAGGGTCTTCTGGTGGGGGGTCGTGGCCCAGCGGATGATCGCCACGGGGGTTTGGGGTGAGCGGCCGTGGGCCATCAGCTTCCCGACGATCAGGGGCAGGTTGGCCATGCCCATGTAGAAGACCAGGGTTCCGACCCCGGTGGCGAGCCTGTCCCAGTCGATGCTGGAGATCTTCTTGGCGGGGGTCTCGTGGCCTGTGACCAGGCCGAGGCTGGTGGTGTAGTCGCGGTGGGTCAGGGGGATGCCGGCGTAGGCGGCGGCGGCGAAGCCGGCGGTCACCCCGGGGATGACCTCGAAGGGGATGCCTTCCAGGTGCAGGGTGTGGGCCTCCTCCCCGCCCCGTCCGAAGACGTAGGGGTCGCCCCCCTTGAGCCGTGCCACGACCTTGCCAAGGCGGGCCTTCTCTACCAGCAGGCGGGTGATCTCCTCCTGGGGACGGTGGTGCTTGCCCTTGCGCTTGCCGACGTAGATCCGCTCGGCGTCCTCGGGGGCCTCGTCGAGAAAGGCCGGGTTGGCCAGGTAGTCGTAGACCACCACCTCGGCGCGGCGCAGGCACTCCAGTCCCTTGACGGTCATCAGCCCCGGGTCGCCGGGCCCGGCTCCGATCAGATAGACAATTCCCTTCAAAAACCCCTCATCCCCAAAGAAAGGCGGCCGGAACGGTGGTTCCGCCCCGGCCGCGACAAGCCGCAAGGTGACGTTCCGGGCGTGCCCTGAGGCAGCTCAGACGTCTTCCTTCTCGACGTTGAAGGTTTCGTGCTGGTAGACCTCGTTGAGGATCTTGCCGGCGCCTTGGATCAGCAGGTCGTCGGCAATCGAGGTGCCGAGCTTTTCGCACTCTTCGACCGGGCCGGCGATGCTCTTTTTCAGGAGCTTGACGCCGTCGCAGTCGGCCACCAGGCCGGTCAGGGTGAGCTGGCCGTCGGCCACGGTGCCGTGGCAGGCGATGGGAACCTGGCAGCCGCCCTCGAGGCGCTTGAGGAAGGCCCGCTCGCCGCGCACCGCCCAGTCGGTTTCCGGGTGGTTGAAGAAGTCGATCAGGGCGTTGGTCTCGTCGTCGTCGATGCGGCTCTCCAGACCGAGGGCCCCCTGGCCGATGGCCGGCAGGGAGATGCCGACCGGCAGGTATTCGCTGACCTGGGTTTCGAAGCCGAGCCGCTTCATGCCGGCCGCAGCCAGGATCACCGCGTCGAGGTTGTCCTCGGTCAGCTTGCGGATCCGGGTCTGGACGTTGCCGCGAATATCGATCATCTTCAGGTCGGGGCGCAGGTGGAGCAGCTGGGCCTTGCGCCGCAGGGCGCTGGTGCCGATCCGGGCGCCCTGGGGCAGGTCCTTCCAGCTCGCCACGCCGGGGCGCAGGATGACGATGTCGCGGCAGTCCTCCCGCTCGGTGATGCAGCGCAGGGCCAGGCTCTCGGGGAAGACCGTCGGGACGTCCTTCATGGAGTGCACGGCGATGTCGATCTCGTCGCGCAGCATCGCCTCCTCGATCTCCTTGACGAACAGGCCCTTGCCGCCGACCATCGCCAGGGGCACGTCGAGGATCTTGTCGCCCTGGGTCTTGATCTTGGTGAGGGTCACCTCCAGGCCGGGGTGGCGATTTTCCAGTTCGGACTTGACCCAGTTGGCCTGCCAGAGGGCCAGTTGGCTGGCGCGGGTTCCTATGCGCAGGGTTGTCTTCGACATAATGATATTCGGCTCCTTTTAAGGCTTTTCGGAAGGGTCCGGGAGGGGTTTCTCCTCCCCGTCCGGCTGCGGGGGTTCGAGGTCGAACAGCACCCGCACCGCATCGACATAGCTGTCCCCCGAGGCGTCGTTCTGGGTCTGCTTGAGGACGGTCGTGGGGCGGTGCAGCACTTTGTTGATAATGGCCGAGGTCAGCGCCTCGATCGCCTTTTTCTCCTTCTTGTCCAGATCCTTGAGGTTGGCGAAGGTCTTTTCAAGTTCGCCCCGGCGGATCTCTTCGATCTTGCGGCGCAGGGAGACGATGGTCGGCTTCAGCTCGAGGCTCGCCAGCCATTTGTGGAACTGGCCGATCTCCTGGTCGACGATCCCCTCGGCTTTCTTGGCCTCCTTGTGGCGCTCCTTGAGGTTGGCCTGGACGACCCCCTGCAGGTCGTCGACGTCGTAGAGGTAGACGTTGGGGACTTTGTTGACCTTGGGGTCGATATCCCGGGGGACGGCGATGTCGATGAAGAACATCGGCTTGTTCTTGCGCTGGCGGATGACCTCTTCCACCTTCTTGTGCCCGAGGATGAAGTTGGGCGCTCCGGTGGAGGTGAGGACGATGTCGACCTGGTGGAGGTGGTCGGGGAAGTCGTCGAAGGCGATGGCCCGGCCCTGGAACTCTTCGGCCAGCTTTTCGGCCCGCTCAAAGGTGCGGTTGGTGACCAGGACCTTGGACACTCCGTTGTTGACGAAGTGGCGGGCCGCCAGTTCGCACATCTCTCCGGCGCCGATAAGCATGACCGTCTTGTCGTCGATGGTGTCGAAGATTTTGCGGGACAGCTCTACCGCGGCGAAGGAGACCGAGACGGCGTTGCTGGCGATCTTGGTCTCGGTGCGCACCCGCTTGGCGACGGAGAAGGCTTTGTGCAGGAAGCGGTTGAGGATCAGGCCGGCGGTCTTGAACTCGGTGGCATAGCCGTAGGCGGTCTTGATCTGGCCCAGGATCTGGGGCTCTCCGATGACCATGGAATCGAGGCTGGCGGCCACCCGGAACACGTGGTGGATGGCCTCCTCCCCCCGGACCTCGTAGAGGTGTGCATCCAACTCGTCCAGGGGGATGTAGTGGTGCTCGGCGAGAAAGCGCTTGAGCTGGACCACTCCCGTCTCGGCGTCCCGGCTGGTGGCGTACAGCTCCACCCGGTTGCAGGTCGAGACGATCACCGCCTCGCTGATGGCAGGCAGGGCCGCCAGCTCGCGCAGGGGCTTTTCCATGGCGGTAGGCGGAAAGGCCACCCGTTCGCGTATTTCCACGGGGGCGGTCTTGTGACTGAGCCCCACGACGATGATATTCATGCGTTCAATCCGTAGACGAGCCGCAGCTAACTGCCCCCCAGGGCACGGAAACTGTGTTCCCCGGAAAGGAGCCAGTTCACCCCGAGGAAGGAGAAGAGCAGGCAGAGAAAGCCGATGATTGCGAAGATGGCGGCCCGGCGGCCGCGCCAGCCGATGGACATCCGGCCGTGGAGCAGGGCGGCGTAGAGGAACCAGACGACCAGCGCCCAGGTCTCCTTCGGATCCCAGCGCCAGTAGCCGCCCCATGCCGAGTTGGCCCACATCGCTCCGGTAATGATCCCCATGGTCATCAGGGGGAACCCGAAGGTCAGGCACTTGTAATTGATGCTGTCGAGGGTGCTCAGGGACGGCAGCCGGTAGTAGAGGGCCGAGAATTTCTTGCTCTTGAGCATGCGCTCCTGGATCAGGTACATCACCCCGGCGGCAAAGGACAGGGCGAAGACGGCGTACCCGGAGAAGGCCAGGGTCACATGCACCGGGAACCAGCGGCTGTCGAGCAGGGGGTTGAGCTCCCGGACCTCCTGCGGCGCCGCCACCGCGCCGAGCATGAGGACCAGGGCCAGCGGGGAGGTGAAGGCCCCCAGCACCGCAAGCCGGTAGCGCAGGTCGAACAGCAGGAAAATGCCGACGATGGTCCAGGCAAAGAAGGAGAGGGATTCGTGAAGGTTGGCCACCGGGGTGTAGCCTGCCTCGATGTAGCGGGCCACGAGGGTGGCGCAGTGGACCCCAAACCCTCCCACCAGGAGCCAGCGCGCTATCTTGCCGGCTTTTTCGTTCTGGGTGATGACATTGACGAGATAGCCGATGGTCGAAAGGGAATAGAGTAGAAGGGTTATTTTGAACAGCAGGAGATTGACGCTCATGATGTTCCTTTCGGCATGCGAACTTCCAGCGTAGTCAGCGAAAAACCCTCGCCAAAGAGGGTGTCGAGCAATCGGTCTATGTCCGCAGCGTTACCGGCGGCGATCAGGCCGGGAAGCCCGCTGTCCAGGAGCCGGCGCAGAATGGCTTGATTGTATTCATTTTTTTTCTGGTGTGTCAACCGCTTTCGCCTTACCGCGGCGAACACCTCAAGAACCGTACCCCACTCCGGCCCGAAAACTTGACCGGCCCGGTCCCGGGCCAGGGCGGCGAGCGCAGGGCTTTTGCCGGTGGTGGAGACCGCCACGGTGAGATCGTCCCGCCTCAGGAGGGCCGGGAGGTGAAAGTCCCCCTTCCGGGGATCGTCGCAGACGTTGACCAGGATGCCCCGCCTGCGCGCCTCCTCGGCCACGGCGGCGTTGATCTGCGGATCGTCCGTGGCGGCGAAGGCCAGAAACGCCCCTTCCAGGTCCTCGGTGCGGAAAGGGCGCAGCACGAGGTCCGTCCCTTTCGGGGGGGAGTGCAGCGGCGGGGTGTCGCTGACGAGCCGGACCCGGGCTCCCGCCTCGAGGAGGCCCCGGGCTTTTCGCAGTCCGACGGCGCCGCCCCCCACGACAAGGCAGAGGCGGTCGGCGATCTGCAGGGTCACGGGGTAGTCGGTCATCGCAGGGGCCGCATGATTCAGATTCCGAACAGGTCCGACTCGACCAGTTCGCAGAGCAGGTGCCCGAAGGTGAGGGTCCCTTCGACCCCTCGGGGAGCGGAATCGGTTTTGAGGCAGAAAAGGAAGTCGGGCGACAGGCTGTTCGTCTCGCCCTTGCCCCAGAGAACCACGGCCGTCTTGCAGCCGAGTTGGCGGGCCGCGGCCAGTGCCTCCTCCAGGGCTTCGTTCCGCCCCGGGCCGCCCAGGGCCAGGACCACGTCCCCCTGGGCCGCCACGGCTCGCAGGGGCCGCACGAAGAGTTGGCTGCTCTGGCCGTCCCGGTGCAGGGCGCCCGCCAGGGTTGCGTCGTGGGAGAGGGACAGGGCGGGAAGCAGGGGCCTGTCGAGGGTCAGGCGGTGAAGGAAGAGATTGGCCACCAGGTTTGCCACAGCCCCCAGGGACCCGTGGCCGAACACCAGGAGTCGTCCCCCCTGGTGGAACGTCTCGACAAGGGCTTCGGCGATGCGTTCAAGCTCGGATGACTGCTCCCCGAAGGCCTGTTCGATCAGCGCGCCGTGGTCGGCGATGGCTTTGGTGATCTTTTCCTGTCCCATGCGGTTTTCTCCTCCCGTGAATTTCCTCCGGCATGATAGGGTGCGCAAGGAGGCCTGTCAAGACGCTGTTGGCAGGTGGCCGGAGGGAATTAAAGCCTTGATTTTTTTTGGCGGTGTTTTATTCTTAACGAAATGTACAATTTAATTCTATCCACAAGGAGAAGAAGCGATGGCGAGTGATAAAGTGACGCAGTTCACCGATGATTCATTTGAAAGCGATGTCCTTCAGTCCTCGGTTCCCGTTCTGGTCGATTTCTGGGCGTCCTGGTGCGCTCCCTGCAAGGCCATCAGCCCCGTCGTTGACGGCCTGGCCGAGGAGTACGAGGGCAAGGTCAAGGTCGGCAAGCTCAATGTGGATGAAAATCCCGCCACCCCCGGACAGTACGGAGTGAGGGGCATCCCCACCCTGATCCTGTTCAAGGACGGCAAGGTGCTGGACCAGGTCGTCGGCGCGGTGCCCAAGAACCAGCTCGAGGGCCTGATCAAGAAAGCCCTCTAGGGTCACCCTTCCCGAAGCTGAACAGGGCCCCCGCCGGTGCGGGGGCCCTGTTTGTTTGTCCGGCGCTCAGTCCGGGGCGGACTCGTCTTTCGCTTTTCTCATCAGCCGGAAGATCTCCCGGAAGGCTCGCCGGTCTCCGTGGTCGTGGACCGAGCGGGCCAGCCGGGACAGGGCCTCCCTTTCGAGAAGGGGGAAGGCCCCGGTCGCCTCCTGGAGGGCGGCGGCGAAGAGTTCCGGGTCGCAGAGCCGGTCGCGCAGTTCCTCCAGGGAGTGAAAGTCCCTCTTCTCCTGAAGGTGAACGGCGTCGGTCCCGTCGAGGAAGGAGCGCAGTTGCTCGGCCTCCTCTTCGCGGCGGCGCAGGGCGCCGGCCAGGTGCTTGATCTGACGCTTGCGCGAGCTGCCTCCCTTGGTCGATCGCGCAAGTTCGATCTCCTCGCGGACCTCTTGGGAGGCGGGCAGCTTCTTCAAGCCTGTTTCCGGCATCTCCACCAGACGGAAGGCCAGTTCCTCGACTTCCTTGGCGGCCCGCTTCTTCGCCGAGCGGCCCCGACCCTCGACCATTTCTTCCTTATCCCATTGCCTGTTCATCAAAAAACCTTTCGGCTGTCGAGCAGCATCGTGACCGGCCCGTCGTTGTTCAGCCGGACCTCCATCTGGGCCTGGAAAACTCCCGTTTCGACCCGCAGTCCCCGGCCCCGCAGCGTCTCGACGAAGCGTTCGTAGAATGCGTCGGCCGCCTCGGGGGCGGCGGCCCGGGAGAAGCCGGGGCGGCGTCCCTTGCGGCAGTCGGCGAGCAGGGTGAACTGGGACACGACCAACACCGACCCGCCGATGTCCTCCACTGACAGGTTCATTTTTCCCCCGTCATCCTCGAAGATCCTCAGCTGCGCCGTCTTTTCCGCCAGGAAGCCCAGGTCCTTGTCGGTGTCGCCGGCCTCGACCCCGAGCAGAACGAGGATGCCGCGATTGATGGCGCCGACCGTCTTTCCATCGACGAGGACGGCGGCGGAGGAGACTCGCTGCAGAACCGCGCGCATTTATCGCTCCCCCGCCAACTCGCGAAGGGTCGCGAGGTTCATCCGGTCGAGTTCGTTGCCATCGCCCTTGGGTGTTTCGAGAATCTTGGGCACCTGCCGGAACCGCTTGTCCCGCATCAGGGCCCGGAAGCCGTCGAGGCCGATTGTCCCCCGGCCGATGTGCTCGTGGCGGTCGACCCTCGATCCTTGATCCTTTTTGCTGTCGTTGAGGTGAAAGACCCGGATCGCCTCGAGGCCGACGATGCGGTCGAACTCCGCCATGACCAGGGAGTAGCCCGCTTCGGTGGAGAGGTCGAAGCCCGCCGCAAAGGCGTGGCAGGTGTCGAAGCAGACCCCGAAGCGCCCGGCTGGAACCCTTTCCATGATTTCAGCCAGGTGTTCAAAGCGGCAGCCCAGGTAGGTGCCCTGGCCTGCAGTGTTTTCGAGCAGCACGGTGACCCCTTCCGGTCCTTCCGAGAAGATCCGGCCGAAGGCTTCGCCGATCCGTTTCAGACCCGCCTCCTCGCCGGCGCCCATGTGGGCGCCGGGGTGCATCACCAGGTGCGGGATGCCGAGCAGGGCGCAGCGCTCCATCTCGTCCAGAAAGGCGGCGATCGACCTGTCACGCTTCTCGTCGTCCGGAGCCGCCAGGTTGATGAGGTAGCTGTCGTGGGCCACGACCGGTCCGATGGGGCTTCTCTCCCAGGCCAGGCGGAAGGCCTCGGCAGCCTCCGGGCTGATGGGTTTGCCCCGCCACTGGTTGGCGTTCTTGGTGAAGATCTGCATGGCGGTGCAGCCGGCCTCTTCTCCACGGGAGAAGGCCCGATCCATTCCGCCGGCAATCGACATGTGGGCGCCGATGGGGAGCATGGGTTTCCTTTGGGTTGGCGGCTCGGTTACTTGCGGCCGAACCATTTGGCTTTGGGTGTATGGGCGACGACCTGGTTGCGGCCCTTTTTCTTGGCCAACAACAGGGCCTCGTCGGCCTGGCCGATCAGTTCGCTTCGCTGCCACACATGTTCGCCCGGCGTCATGGTGGCGATTCCGACGCTCATGGTGACGTTGTAGCTGCCGGTTTCGTTCTCGAAAAGGTGCTCCGAGACTCTCTGGCGGACTCGCTCGGCGACCAGGGCTGCGGCCTCCCCGTCGGTTTCGGGGAGCACGATGACGAACTCCTCGCCTCCGTAGCGGGCGAAAAGGTCGTGCTCCCGCAGCAACTCGCCGATTACCGCGCAGGCCTCCTTCAGGATGAAGTCCCCGACCTGGTGGCCGTGCAGGTCGTTGACCTTCTTGAAGTTGTCGAGGTCCGCCAGAATCAGGGAGAGGGGGCGTTCGTAGCGGGCCGTGCGGCTCACTTCCTTTTCCAGGAATTCCTGGAAATAGCGGTGGTTGTAGATTTCGGTCAGGCCGTCGATGTGGGCCAGCTTCTCCAGCAGTCGGTTCTTTTCCTCCAGCTCCCCGGTCAGGTTCTCCAGCCTGATCTTGGCCTCGACCAGTTCCCGGTTCATCTGCTCGTAAGACATGTTCAGGACGCTGAGTTCGGCGTTGGCCTGCTGGAGGATCTCGGTGATGGAGCGGGCCTGTTTCATCTCCAGGCCGAAATAGCTGGCGGCGTTTCTGACCTCGAGGTGGACCTTGCGGTAGATGTCGTCCACATCCTTTTCGGCGAGCCTGAGCATGGCCTTGGCCCTGACTCCGAAGGCCTTGATGAGCGCCTGCTGGGTCCGGGGATCGTCCATGTAGAAGACCTCGGCGAGAATCCCCGCAAGGAAGACGACCTTGCAGAGCAGTTGGAGCTTTTCGTCCGACCCGGTAAAGGCCCGCGGGTTGTGGTGGAAGCGGACCGGGGCCCAGAGCGTCTCCGGAAAACCCCAGTCCTTGAAGACCTCGGAGCCGACAAGGCTGTGATCGGCTCCGAGCAGTTTCTTTTCTGTCTCCGGGCGGTTCAGCCCTGCCTCCCGGCCCTTTGCCTGGACCTCGCTGTAGGCTTCGGGGAAGGCCCGGGCCAGAATCAGTTCTCCGACGTTCTGAAGCAGCCCGGTGATAAAGGCCTCCTCCAGGTCGGTGGAGCGGAGCTTCGCCATGATCAGCTTGGCGGTGACGGCGGCGGCCAGGGACTTCTCCCAGAATTTCTTGTAGTCGAAGGTCTCTTTCCGGGGACCGGATTCGATGCTGAGAAAGGAGAAGGAGAGGACCAGGCTGCGAACGGCGTTGGTGCCGAGGATGGAAACCGCCTGCTGGATCGTCCCGACCTTCTGGGGGAAGTTGTAGAACGCCGAGTTGACGACCTTCAGCACCTTGGCCGAGAGGGAGATGTCCATCGAGACCAGCTTGGCGATGTCGTTGACGGTGGTTTCGGGCCGGGAGGAGAGGGAGACCAGCTTGGAGGCGACCGGGGAGAGGGTCGGCAGGGTGCCGGACTCGAGCACCGTCCGGATCAGGCTTTCCGCCGGCAGGGGCAGTCCCGGTGCGGGGTGTCCGTTGGGGGTAGGCATCGTTCTTCTCCAGGGGGTCAGGGGGTGGCCCAGATCGGCAGGGTCTCGGGAAGCCGGGACACGGCGGGGATGACGGCATCCACAAAGGCCTCTTTTTTTCCCCCGCCGACCAGCACGGTCCCCATGCCGAGGGCCTTGGCGGTCTTCAGGTTGGCCGCGGAGTCCTCCACCATGAGGCAGCGCTCCGCGGCCACGTCGAGGCTCTGCAGGACCTTCCGGTAGGGAGCCGGATCGGGCTTGGGGAGGTAGGAGGCGACCCGGATGTCGAATATGGCATCGAACAGGTCCTCCAGTTCCAGGGCCCGGAGGACCCGCTCGGCGTGGTCGCGGGTGCCGTTGGTGAAGACCGCCTTGCGGCCGGGCAGGGGCCGGAGGGCATGGCGCAGCGCGGGGTCGGGGTGCAGCCGGGCGTTCACGTCGACATCATGGACGTAGGCCAGGTAGTCCTCGGGGTCGACGCCGTGGTGGCGCATCAGCCCTTGCAGGGTGACGCCGTACTCGGCCCAGTAGCGCCGCCGGAGGCCGTCCACCTCGGCGCCGGGAATCCCCGCTACGTCCTCCATGTAGCGGTTGATGCGCACGTCGATGAGGGAGAAGAGCTGCCGCTCGGGCGCGTAGAGGGTGTTGTCGAGGTCGAAAAGGATGGCGTCGAACATGGTGTTGACTGTCTCTCCAGCATCGGGGGCGCGGAACGGCTACTGCGGGTGGTATACCCCTTCGAAGACCTGCACCGCGGGACCGGTCATCAGGACGTGGCCGTCTTCGAGCCACTCCATCTCCAAGTCGCCCCCGGGCAGGTGGTTGAGAATCCGGCGCTCGGTGAGGCCGTTGAGCACCCCGGCGACGGTGACGGCCGAGGCGCCGGTGCCGCAGGCCAGGGTCTCTCCCGTTCCCCGCTCCCAGGTGCGCTGCCGCACCTCCCTCGGGGAGATGATCTCGACGAATTCCACGTTGGTCCGGTTGGGGAAGAGATCGTTGCTCTCAAGGGGGGGGCCGTACTTGGCCACCGGGAACTCCTCCACGTTGTCGACGAAGATGACGCAGTGGGGGTTGCCCATGGAGACGCAGGTGATGTGGAAGGTGCGGTCCAGCACCTGCAGTTCGGCGCCGATGATCTGCTCCTCGGGGGGGCCGGTGACGGGGATTTCCCCGCGGGTGAGGCGCGGCCTGCCCATGTCGACCCGCACCCTGCCGACCCGGCCTCGGTCGCCGACCGTCAGGTGGACCGTCAGGACCCCCGCCCCGGTCTCCACGGAGATCTCCTCCCGGGCCACCAGGCCGTGGTCGTGGGCATACTTGGCCACGCAGCGGATGCCGTTGCCGCACATCTCCGCCTCGCTGCCGTCGGGGTTGAAGATGCGCATGCGCAGGTCGGCCACCGATGACGGCAGGATCAGCACCAGGCCGTCCGACCCGATGCCGAAGTGACGGTCGCTGACCTTTCGCGAGAGGGCGGCGGGGTCGCGCACCGTCTCCTGGAAACCGTCGACGTAGACGTAGTCGTTGCCGGCGCCATGCATTTTGGCGAATTTCATGGGTCGACCCTCCCTCGGCGGGGACGTTGTCCCGCCCAATTGTCAATTATAAGCAGACCTGCCCAGGAGTCACAAGGGGCAAAACCCGAAGTTGACCGGGGCGGCAAGGATAGGTAACATGGCCGGAGATATCACAACCCAGGAAGGAGCCTACCATGGCTTTCAATCTCAAGACCAAAATCTGGCAGAACGGCGCCCTCGACTGGTGGGGGTTTATCGGCAACGAAGACGTTTTTCTCGGCAGTCGCGAGTTCCCTCTCCCCCCCGATGAAGGGGACGAGTGGGTCGTGCGCTCCACCGGGGAGCGTTTCAAGGTCATCGACGGGGAGATCCGCCTGATCGGCAAGGAGGACGTCTCGCCCCATCCCTGGGAACTTCCATGAGCCTGGAGGTGGTCCAGGTCACTGCGGGGCGCATGGACAACTTCAGCTACCTGGTTTACTGTCCCGCCAGCAAAAAGGGCCTCGGCGTGGACCCCTCCTTCGCTCCCGAACGGCTGCTGGCCGCCGCCGCCGAACGCGGGGTTGCCCTGGAGGTCCTGGTCAATACCCACGGCCACAACGACCACATCGCCGGCAACGACCGAATCCTCAGCGCCACGGGGGCCCGGCTCGCCGCTCATCCCCTTGACCTTCCGGGCGCAGATCTGCCCCTGGAAGAGGGGACGCTGATCCCCGTCGGTGAAGGCCGGGTGGAGGTCCTCCACACCCCCGGGCACACCCCAGGGTCCATTACCCTCCACCCGCCGGGAGCCCTGATCACCGGAGACACACTCTTCGTCACCTGCGTCGGGCGCGCCGACCTGCCCGGAAGCGACCCCGAGGCTCTCTACCGCAGCCTGCGCCGCCTCGCGGCCCTCCCGCCGGAGACGGAAATCTTTCCCGGTCACGACTACGGCCCCCGGCCCGTCTCCACGGTTGCCTTCTAGCGGGCCAACAACCCCTACCTGCGCTGCCCCGACCTGGCGAGTTTTCTCAAGCTTCGCCTGGGGTGACAGGGGCGAAGCTCCCCGCCCGTTCCAGGGCAGTATCTACTCCGTATTTTCAGGCGCAGGGGCGACTTTGCGCACCCTGCTTCCCGCCAGACGGTCGTTCCAGCCCCGTCCCTCCCCGTCGAAAATCACGGCCAGGTAGCCGCACCCCGCCGGCAGCAATGAGAGCAGGCCGCCGGCGCTGCGCAGGAACGCCTGCGAGAAGAGGAGGGGCTCGCCGTCGGCGCCCTCGACCCGGAGTTTGAGCAGCATTTTGCCGATGGTCTGCCCGGTCAGGAAGTGGAAAAGGGTGAAGTAGCCGAAGCTGACCGCGAACAGGAGCAGGAAGTAGGGGACGGAAAGTTCCAGAAGGGCCGGAGCAGACGGCAATTGGAGCGCCCCCTGCTCCGGAAGGAGCAGCCCCTGTCCGGCGGCCAGGAACAGGCAGAAAATTACCGCGAGAATCGCCAGGTCCAACGCTCCGGCGACAAGCCGGCCCGGCAGGAGCGCTCCCGGGGCGACGGGGCTCATCGTCTCAAGGGAGGGCGCTTCGCAGGGGGGGGCGAAGGACCCGTCCCGCTCCTCTTCCGCAACCAGATCGTCAGCCCCGAGCAGGTTTTCTTCGGCCTCTTCAGGGTCGGGGGGAGCGGCATCGCCGGAGGGCTCGTCGGTCGGGCCGGGCCGCGGGGCAGGCGGTGCATCCTCCGGGGCGCGGGGTTCGACTTCGAAGGGCTCGAAGTCGAAGGTGTCGTCTGCCGGATCTTCGGCCGGCGGAGAGAATGCCGGGTCCGCTTCGGGCGGGGCGACCGCGACCTCTTGGAGGTCCTCCGCCTCGCTCGCGGGAGGCTCCTCTTCGGCCTGCTTCGGGAGCGAATCGTCATCCCCGGGGATGCTCTCTTCGAACTCTGCCACGGCGGCCGGGGCGAGGGGCGTTCCCGGCGCGGCCGAAGGGGCGAGAGGGCCGGTGCCGTCGATCGACTCATCGGCCGGTTCGGGCTGCGTGGCGACGTTTTCGACTTCGAAGGGCTCGAAGTCGAAAACGTCGCCGTCTACAGGGTCCTCCGGGGGGGGTGAAAAGGCCGGACTCGCTTCGATTGGGAAAGGGGCGATCGGCTCGTCCATTGCGGAGAAGGCCCCTCCTGCGAGGTGTTCGAGACCGGTGGGGCTGGGCTCGGTCGGGCCTTCCCCCCCGGAGAGGGGCGGCAGGTCGTTTTCGAAGTCGATGAGAAGCTCGAGGTCGTCCTTCGCGAGGGTCAGGGGCTGGGCCGTGGCCTCCCCGGGCTCCGTCTTCGTCGCCCCGGGCTCGTCCTGGGCGGGGGGGAGCGGTTCGACCTCTTCGGCTTCGGCCGCCGGGGCCTGCGTGGATTCGGGCTCTGAGCCTGCCTCCATGGGGGCGCTTGGTTCCGAGGGGGTCCCTTCCCGGTTGGGGGCCCCCTCCCAGTCAAAAGGGTCGGAGGGGCCCTCCTCCGGCTCTCGTTTCTTGGCGGGCTCCGACCCGGAATCCGAGAGATCCCCTTCGGGCAGGTCCTCCTCGATAGAAAAATCGAAGATGTCCTCTTCGGCCTCCGGCGCAGCGGTCTCCACAAAAGCGGCTTCTTCCTCCGGGGGCGGCTCCGCCCAACTCAGGTCGAGGAGGTCGTCCGGCTCGCCCGCCAGTGTGGCGCCCGTCTCTTCCTCTGCCGGGGATGCCGGGGCGGGCTCGGTCTCCTCCTGCCAGTCGAGGTCGGGAAGCGGCTCTTCCTGTTCTCCCGGGTCGTCTCCCGGCGCGAACGGGGAGTCCTCTTCTTCGGGTCGGGTGGTCTCTCCCTCTTGCTCCCCCGCCTCCGGAGGGGAGTCGTCCTGGGTGCCGAGCAGGTCGTCGACGAATGCTGTGCCCGAGGGATCTTCCCCGTCGGATTCGTTCTGAAAATCGAAACCGAAATCGGCCGCATCGGTTTCCGACGGGGCGCCTAGCGGTTCGGCGGGTTCCGGTTCGACCGGCTCGGCTTCGGCGGGTTCAGGTTCGGTGGGTTCAGGTTCGGGCGGGGCCTCCTTGGGGGGAGGGGCCAGGGTGGCCAGGCTGTATTTGGCCTTGAACGTGACCAGGTCGCCGTTGCACTTCTTGCAGCTGTTCAGGTAGTCGAAACTGTGGTAGCCGCACTTGGGGCATTTCATAGGGCCTCCTTCAGGGGAGCGGGTCCACCGGGACCGGCGCCCAAGTCTCCATACAGGTATTGCAAGATGGCTGCCACCGCGAAACCCGCGGTTTCGGTGCGCAGGATGCGGGGGCCGATGCGGACCGGGAGAAAGCCCGCCTCGCGGGCCTGTCCCGCCTCGTCGGCGCCGAACCCGCCCTCCGGGCCCACGAGGATTGCGGCGCTTCGGGGCGGGGCGGGGGGGAGGACCTCGTTCAGGGGGCGGCTTCCCTGCTCCCAGAGCATGAGGCGCAGCTCCTGGTCGCATTCCGGCAACGCCTCCGTCATCGTTCGGGGCGCGTCGAGGCGGGGCAGACAGGGCCGCCGGCACTGGCGGGCCGCCTCACGGACGATGCGCTCCCAGCGCTGTCGGCGCTTTTCCGCCCGGGCCGCCGGAAGCCGCGGTATTGTGCGGCCGGCCAGCAGAGGGGTGAAGGCCCTGATGCCGAGTTCGGTTCCCTTCTGCAGCACCAGTTCCATCCGCTCGCCCTTGGGCAGGGCCTGGTAAAGGTGGACCGGAAAGGCGGTTTCGGTCTCCTGCCAGCGCTCCAGGACCCGGGCTTTGCCCTCGGCTTTGGCGAGGGCTTCGATGCGGCAGCGGCACACGGTGCCGGCCCCGTCGAGCAGGAGGACTTCTTCGCCCTCGGGCAGCCGAAGAACCGTGCCCAGGTGGTGAAGGGTTTCGCCAAATAGCGGCACCTCGCTGCCGCACAGGGTCTGTTCCGGGACGAAAAAGCGTCGCATTCAACCCTCTTGGCGGTACAGGATGCAGGACCACTCCTGCTGCCGATGGACTTCCGGGCCGCTCAGGCCGTAGCGGGAAAACGCTTCGATGACCTCCGGCTCTTTCTCCACCAGGATGCCGGACAGGATCAGGGTGCCCCCGGGCGCGAGGCGGCGAATCAACTCCGGAGCGAGGCGGATGTTCTCCTCGGCCAGGATGTTGGCGATCACGGCGTGAAAGCTCCCCTCCAGAGCCTCGAGCGGCTCTCCGGTGACCTCCACCCGGTCCTCGACCCGGTTGCGCAGGGCGTTTTCCCGGGCGCATTGCACGGCCGCCTCCTCGATGTCGCAGGCCAGGACCCGCCCGGCTCCCAGGGCCGCGGCGGCGATGGCCAGGATGCCCGACCCGGTGCCGACGTCGAGGATCCGCTGCGGCGCAGGGGCCCCGTCGAACAGGCGGTCCAGGGCCTCCAGGCAGAGGCGCGTGGTTCCGTGGGTTCCGGTCCCGAAGGCCATGCCGGGGTCGAGGGTGACCACCACGTCTCCGGGGGCGGGGGAGAAGGCCTCCCAGCTCGGTTTGACGACCAGGCGGCGGCCGATGCGGACCGCGCTGAAATGCTGCTTCCAGCCCTCCGCCCAGTCCTCCTGGGCCACCCGGGAGACCTCCGGCAGGGCGGGGGTCAGGCCGGGGACGAGGTTCGCCAGCCAGGTCAGCCGGTCCAGGACCTGGCGACGCAGGGGTTCGAGGCCCTCTCCCTCGGGGAAGTAGGCCTTGATGACCAAGTCTCCAGCCGGCATTTCGTCGGGGTCGGGGGCGACGAAGGTGTCCAGCTTCCGCTCCTCGACGCAGACCCCGTCGCACCCGAGCTCCGCCAGTTCGTGGCAGACCAGATCGACTCCCGCTGCGGGGACTTGTATGCGCATTTCCGCCCAGTTACGACTCATCCGTTCTGTTTAGCAAAGGCCCGGGGCAAAAGCAATAAAAACCTTGACAAGCGCGGACCTCATGGAGTTTAATTAATCCATAGGGTTAATGAGGGTATACAATAAGCGGCACGGAAATGCGATATGGGGTTCGCTTTTCTCTCTTTTCCTGGCCGGCGACCTTTATCGACTTGCACATTAAACCGGACCTGATACAATCCTAGCAAGATTTTCATGAGGAGTGGTTATGCCCGCTTCCCAGCCCGTTTTCCTCCTTTCTGACGCCACGGGGGAGACGGCCGAAAAGATGGTCATGGCGGCCCTGACCCAGTTCCGGGGGAAGCAGGTCCGGCTCAAGCGGATCAGCCATGTCTTGAACAAGAACCAGGTCTACGAGGCTCTCGATGAGGTACTGCGGGACAGGGGCCTTGTGGTCTACACCATCGTCAACCGCGAACTGGCGCAGCTCACCCACGACGAATGTGCCTCCCTGGGGCTGCCCAGCATTGATCTGATCACCCCGCTGTTGATGAAGCTCTCCGAGTTTTTCGGGCGCTCCCCGAAGGAGGCTCCGGGGCTGCTGCACGGCGTGGACGAAGAGTATTTCCGGCGCATCGACGCCGTGGAGTTCACCGTCAAGCACGACGACGGCCAGGAGACCCGCCAGTTGCACCAGGCCGACATCGTCCTGGTCGGCGTCTCCCGAACCAGCAAAACCCCCCTTTCGGTCTATCTGGCCCATCGGGGGTGGAAGGTGGCCAATGTCCCCCTTGTCAAGGGCATCGAGCCGCCGGCCGAGCTTTTCCAGGTTGACCCGAAGCGGGTCGCCTGCCTGGTCATCGACCCCCAGCGCCTCGTGGAGCTGAGGGCGGCGCGGCTGCGAAACCTGGGCCAGGACCCCCGGGCGGCCTATGCCGACTACGATGAAATCGAGGAAGAGCTCCGGTTTGCCCGCGGTTTTTTCAGGCGTCATACCTGGGTCATGGTGAACGTCACGGGAAAGGCCGTGGAGGAGACCGCTAACGAGGTCCTGGTCAAGCTTAAATTGAAATAGATGGTCCCGGCCCGGCCGGGGCGAGAATTCCCCTTGCATGAACAGGATAAAGGAGAATGAAAATGCGCGTTCTGGTGGTTGAAGACGAGAAAAAGGTTGCTAATTTCATCAAGCGGGGTCTGGAGGAAGAATCCTTCACCGTGGACGTCGCACAGGATGGCGAAGAGGGGTTGAGCCTTGGAGGGCAGAATTTCTACGATGTCATCATCATGGATGTCATGCTGCCCAAAATGGACGGGTTGGCGGTCATCAAGGCCCTCAGGGAGAAGGATGTGCGCACCCCCGTCCTCTGCCTCACCGCCAAGGACACCGTGGAGGACATCGTCTCCGGGCTCGATTCGGGCAGCGATGACTACCTCACCAAGCCCTTCGCTTTCGCCGAACTGCTGGCGCGTCTCCGGGCCCTCATCCGCCGCGGCGCCCAGGAACGGGGCGCCGAACTCACCTTCGCCGATCTTCGCCTCGACCCTGTTTCCCACCGCGTCTGGCGTTCGGAGAAGGAGATCGAACTGACCGCCAAGGAATACGGGCTGTTGGAGTACTTCATGCGCAACCCCAACCAGGTCCTTACCCGGACTCAGATCGCCGAGCATGTCTGGGATTATACCTTCGACTCCTTCACCAACATCATCGACGTCTATGTGAATTACCTGCGCAAGAAGGTCGATCGCGACTACGACAAGAAACTCATCCATACGGTCCGGGGAGTCGGTTACGTCCTCCAGGAGGATTAGCTTGTTCTACCGGACCATCCGATTCCGGCTTACCCTCTGGTATGTCCTGACCCTGGCCGTCATCCTGGCGGCCAGTGGTTTTTTCTGGCACCTCAACCTCACCCGTGACCAGGTCAGGCGCACCGATCACCGGCTGACCCTGATCTCCGAGGAGGTTGCCGCCTTTCGGCTGAAAAGCCAAGAGGGCCAGCCCGCGCTGCCGCGGCAGGCGGACGGGTACTGCGAGTCGCTGGAAGGCTTCCTGCGCGACAGGGGCTGGATGGAGTACGTGCAGGTGATCAGCGAGCAGGGCGAACTCGCCTGCTTCTCCAGCAACCTTAGAAAACTCTCCCTCCCTCTTTCCGAACAGGCCCTTAAGAGCGCTCGCCGGGGAGACTCTTTCTTCGAAACCCGCAGAGACCTGAAGTCTTTTCCCATCCGTATCCTGACTCGCCCTCTCGGCGTCCCCGGGGGAAGTCTCGTGCTGGTCCAGGTCGGGGCGAGCATGGCTCTGGCGGAGGAGTCGCTGCACGATTTGCGTCTAATGCTCATGACCTTCAGCCCGCTGGCCCTGCTGATCGTCCTGGTCGGGGGGTGGTTTCTCGCCGGCAGGGCGCTCGCCCCGGTCATGCACATTACCCGCGAGGTTCGCAAGATCACGGCCGACAATCTGTCCCAGCGTCTTCCGGTGATAAAGGCCGAGGACGAGATGGGGCACCTGACCGAGACCTTCAATTCCATGCTCGCCCGCCTTGAGACCTCCTTCAGCAAGATCAAGCAGTTTTCCGGGGACGCCTCCCACGAGTTGCGCACCCCCCTGACCATTCTCAAAGGGGAGACCGAGGTGGCCCAGCGTTGGGCCAAGACCCCCGACGAGTTCCGCAAGATGCTCCAGTCCAACCTGGAGGAGATCGACCGCATGGAGCGGATCATCGAAAATCTCCTGACCCTGGCCAAGAGCGAGGCGGGGGAGCGGCCACTGAAGATCTCCGAGTTCAGCCTCAGCGACCTTCTGCAGGACCTCTACCTGCAGGGCAAGACCCTGGGGGAGGACGGGGGCATCGACGTCATCCTCGACATGGAGGTGACCCGCGAGATCCTCATGCGGGGGGACCAGCCCCAGCTGCAGCGGCTCTTTCTCAACCTCATCACCAACGGCATCAAATACACCCCGGGTGGGGGCAGGGTCGAGGTCGGACTGACCCTCCGGGAAGGACAGGCCCTGGTGACGGTCGCCGACAACGGCATCGGCATAGAGGCCGGGCACCTGCCCCACATCTTCGACCGTTTCTACCGGGTGGACGAGGCCCGCAACCGCGAAGTCGGGGGGACGGGGCTGGGGCTGGCGATCGGCAAGTCCATCGCCGAGGCCCACGGGGGCGGGATTTCCGTTCGCTCGACCCCGGGCCAGGGGACGGTCTTCACCGTGCGCCTGCCCCTGGCGGGTCCGCCCGCCCACGCCTGACCTCCCTTTCCGCCGCCTGTTCCACTTTCCCCGATATTGACAACCGCCCCGGCAGTGATTAAATAGACTCCTGCCGAGGCCGCGGCTCCCTGCAGAGCCCCCGGGCCGGGGTGCTCCCCGCTGCCCGTGGAGGCGCCTTCCCGGAGCCCGGCCGACGGGGGGAGCCGGGCGGTCCGCCTCCCCTGTCTGAAAACCAGCAGAGGAGGAGTCCATGTCGAAAAAGAACCTGCCCTTTGTCCCCCTGATCGTGCTGCTGCTCGCCCTTGCCTGGCCGTGCTCCCTGCCCGCAGTCACGACTCCCGATTTCGCCGTTCTCTCCCAGGAACTCAAGCCGGCGGTGGTCAATATCAGCACCGCCAAGACCGTCAAGCCCCGGCCTTCCCTGAGGCCCGGCCTGCCTTCGACCCGGGACGATTTCTTCGACGAGTTTTTCGAGCGCTTCTTCGGCGGCCAGCCCCATTCCCCCCGCAAGGAACGCTCCCTGGGGTCGGGCTTTATCATCTCCAAGGACGGTTTCATCCTGACCAACGACCACGTGGTCAACGGCGCCGACGAGATCAAGGTCAAGCTGGCCGACGGGCGCACCTTCTCAGCCACCGTCAAGGGGACAGACCCCAAGCTCGACCTCGCCCTGCTCAAGATCGACACCGGTGAGAACCTGCCCGTGGCGGAGCTGGGCGACAGCGAAAAGGTGCGGGTCGGCGAGTGGGTCATGGCCATCGGCAACCCCTTCGGCCTGGAGCAGACCGTGACCGTCGGCATCGTTTCGGCCAAGGGCCGGGTCATCGGCGCCGGTCCCTACGACGACTTTATCCAGACCGACGCCTCCATCAACCCCGGCAACTCGGGGGGCCCCCTGTTCAACGCCCGGGGGGAGGTGGTGGGGATCAACACCGCCATCATCGCCGGGGGCCAGGGGATCGGGTTCGCCATTCCGGTCAACGCCGCCAAGGAGATCGCCGACCAGCTCCGGGAGACGGGGCACGTCACCCGCGGCTGGCTGGGGGTCTCCGTCCAGCAGGTTTCCGAGGAGCTGGCCGAGTCCTTCGGCCTGGAGGAGCCCAAAGGGGCCCTCGTCTCCGAGGTGACGCCCGAATCGCCCGCCGAGAAGGCCGGCATCAAGAGGGGCGACATCATTACGGCTTTCGGCGGTGAGAAGATCGACGAGCTTCGGGATCTGCCGCGCCTGGTGGCTGCCACGCCCGTCGACAAGGCCGTCGAGGTCAAGGTCTTCCGCAACGGCAAGACCAAAAAACTCTCGGTCAAGGTCGGCAGGCTCCGGGAAGAGGGGCAGGCCGAGGCGGCCGGCGAGACGGGCGGGGAACTCGGTCTCTCCGTGGCCGACATCTCCCCGGAGGTGGCGCGGCGCTACGACCTGGTGGGGACCGAGGGGGTCCTGGTCACGGCCATCGACCCTTCCGGGGCGGCTTCCCGCTCCAACCTGCGGCCGGGGGACCTGATTCTCGAGATCAACGGCAAGGAGGTCAAAAACGTGGCCGGCTTCCGGGCCGTCGCCGGAAAGGTCAAGAAGGACGAGGTGCTGCGCCTGCTCGTGCAGCGCGGCAAGGGACTCTTCTACACGACCCTGAAGGTGGAGTAGTCCCCAGGGCTCCGGCACATTGGGGGGCTGGTTCGAATCCGGTCATCCCGGCCAGTATCCACACAAGAGCGACCTCCCCGGGGGTCGCTCTTATCTTTTGGGCCTCAGGGGTCACAGGTGAAGGCCTTGGATCGATAACTCTTGCCCGTCCTCATAATTTCGGACTTTCGGGGGACACCTTACTCATTGATGCCCTAAAAGGCGTTCGGGTTATGGTTTCGCGACCTTCTTCGCGGGCTGTTTTTCTGCCAACCAAAGGGTCTGGTAAGGCTGCAGGATCGTCGCTTCATTGACCATTGTGACCGGTCCGTTGCCGATCAGGTCAAAGCTGCGATCCGTCAGTGACAGGCCGGTTTGCGGCTGCAGGCAGAGGCGCTGCGGCCATTCGGTCAGATTGCTGATGGCGAGGATCTCCTGTTCCGACGAAGCCGAAAGTCGCCGAACGCCGAAGAACGCGTCACCGAGGGCGAGGATCTCCTGGCCTGCGTCGGGGTGAAAGGCCGGCTGCTGCCGACGGATCGCGAGCAGCCGGCGCAGTTCATGGAAAACCAGGTTGTTCGGGGTGTAAGGGTTCCGGATCAACCCGGAGAGCTGGCCATAGTCCCATTTGCGGCGGTTGATGGACCGGGTCCGGCCGGTCTTTTCGACCCCTTCCAGATCGTTGGGCGAGGCGATCAGGCTCTGGACGTAGAGGGCCGGGATCCCCTTGATGGCCAGCATGACCGTTTGCGAGGCCAGGAACCGGGGGACCTGCCACTGGTCCCGGCCGCCCGCCGTCCCCTGCAGGGCGTCGAAATAGGAGATGTTGATCTCGTAGGGGCTGTTGCTGCCGTCGGGATTGCTCTTCATGCTGACGTAGCCGCCGAAGCCGTGCATCGACTCGATCAGCGCCTCGATCTCCGACTGGGGGATCAGGCCTTCGGCCGGGCGCAGGCCGATGCCGTCGTGCGAGGCGGTGAAGTTGAGGAAGGTGCAGCCCTCCGGAGCGGTGCAGCGGTTTCGGGCCCACTCGTTGAGATAACGGCTGGTGCCGCGGTGCAGGGCGTGCAGCAGCAGGGGGGCGAGGCTGAACTGGTAGACCATGTGCGCTTCGTCGCCGTCGCCGTAGTAGCTATGGTTCTGGGCGTGGGGCAGGTTGGTCTCGGTGAGCAGAACCGCGTCGGGGGCCGCTGCGTCCATCACTTCCCGCAGCAATTTGACGATCTCGTGGGTATGTTCGAGGTTGATGCAGGAGGTGCCGAGCTTCTTCCAGAGGTAGGCGATGGCGTCGAGCCTGATGAATCGGCCGCCCCGGCGCAGGTAGAGGAGCAGGATGCGGACGAATTAGAGCAGGACGTTGGGGTTGGCGAAATTCAGGTCGATCTGGTCTTCGCTGAAGGTCGACCAGACGTGCTTCAGGCCGCGATGGGTGTGGACCGGGGTCAGCACCTTGTTCTGGCGGGGCCGGACGACATCGCTGAGGTCGACCTGGGGGTCCATCTCGATGAAGTAATAGCAGGCCGGCGGCCGGTTGTTGATGAAATCGATGAACCACAGGCTTTCGCGCGAGACGTGGTTGATCACCAGGTCGATCATCAGGTCGAAATCCTGCCTGATCGCGGCGATATCCTTCCAGTCTCCCAGCTCCGGGTCGACGGCGGCGTAGTCGATCACCGAGAAGCCGTCATCGGAACTGAACGGGAAGAAGGGCAGGATATGGACCGTGCTGATCAACCCTTCGAGGTGTTCGCGGAGAAACCGCCCCAACGTCCGCAGCGGCGCTTCGCCGCCGGTGCGAATGCTGTCGCCGTAGGAGATCAGGATCACATCCTCCTGGTCCCAGCGTTCGCATCGGGCAGCCGATCCTGCCGCGCGGTGGCTTTGCAGCAGCGAGGTGATTTCATCGAGGAGCAGCGGGGCCTGGTTGGCGCCGTAGAGGCGCTGAAGCCTGGGCGCCGCGGCCTGGATGAATGTCTCGATCGATCTCTTTTCCATCGGTCCGTGTCAGCTCCGG
This sequence comes from Desulfuromonas sp., assembly GCF_002868845.1. Taxonomy (NCBI): domain Bacteria; kingdom Pseudomonadati; phylum Thermodesulfobacteriota; class Desulfuromonadia; order Desulfuromonadales; family Desulfuromonadaceae; genus Desulfuromonas; species Desulfuromonas sp. The sequence goes on along the minus strand of NZ_PKUB01000015.1, from coordinate 25,445 downwards.
CCCTGGAATTCGCGGTTGTCCGCTTCGACGGCCTCGTAGAGTTTTTCGAAAATGTCGGGAATGGCACTGACCACCCGGTTCCAGCTCGGCATGAAGGGGGTCTCCATGGGGTTGGAGAGGAAGATCTCGCCGGCTCGCATGATGTTCTCGGCGAAGAGCTCCACCGATTTCTCTTCCTTGTGGCGATCGAGGGTCAGGCCGTTGATGAGGGCGTCGTTGTAGTACGCCTCGATAAAGTCGAGGGCGGTCCGGTAGTAGGTCGCCTTGAGGCTGCGGAAGCGCTCCAGGGAGAAGATCTGCCCCTGGGTGGCGAGCTTGCGGACGACGGCCTTGACGATGTCGGTGCTCATGCGCGACAGGCCCCCCTGGGGGTCGTCGGCGGAGAGGTCCTGGTGCTTGTGGTCGTAGGTGTCGGCGATGTCGACCTGGCAGATGCGGTTGGTGGCGTAGTTTCGGTACATCTCGGAGATGACGCCGATCTCCAGGCCCCAGTCGCTCGGGATGCGCAGGTCGTTGAGGACGTCCACCCGCATCGAGAATTCGCCGGCGAGGGCGTAGCGGAAGCTGTCCATGTACTCGAGGTACTCGTTGTGGCCGAAGATCTTCTGCAGCGACTTCAGCAGGGGCGTCACCAGCAGGCGGCAGGCCCGGCCGTTGAGCTTGCCGTCTGCGATCCGCGAGTAGTACCCCTTGCAGAACTGGTAGTTGAAGTTGGGGTTGGCGACGGGGTAGATCAGCCGGGCGAGGAGTTCCCGGGAGTAGGTGACGATGTCGCAGTCGTGCAGGGCGATCGCCTTGGCCCGCCCCGAGGCGAGGATGTAGCCGTAGCAGTACCAGACGTTGCGGCCCTTGCCCATCTCCGTGGGGGCCAGCCCCTTGTCGGCCAACATCCGGTCGATGGCCCGCAGCCGGGGGCCGTCGTTCCAGAGAATCCGGTGGTGCTGCGGCAGCCGGTCGAAATACCCCCTGGCGTAGCGGAACTGCGCCTCGTCGGCACGGTCGAGGCCGATGACGATCTCGCCCAGGTAGGGGACCTTCGTCAGTTCGTCGAGGATCGGGCCGAGGGCCGGCCCTTCCAGTTCGGAAAAGAGCGACGGCAGCACCAGCGACATCGGGCGGCGCTTGGCAAAGCGGACCAGCTCCTCCTCGAGTTCCGCCAGCGGACGTCGGGTCAGGTTGTGCAGCGTGGTGATGACGCCGTTCTGGTAAAAATTCCCCATGGTCAGGCTCCTTTGTCGGTCTCTCGGTTCAGAATGCGGGTCATGGCGTCTTGCCAGCCTCTCGGGCCGGGGTCCGCGGGGCAGATAACGTGCGTGTTCCGGGCAAGTTGCAGCGGACGGCCCTCCGCAGGGGGGATGGTCACGGCGAGATCGGCGGCTTCGAGCATGGCCCGGTCGTTCGGGCTGTCGCCGAGGGCGACGGTTTGCCAGCGCCGATTCGGCCAGGTTTGCCGGTAGCGGTTCGTCAACCAGCGCAGGGCGTCGGCCTTGTCGACCTCTCCCATGACGTGAAAGAAGCGGCCCCCCCTGACCAGGCTCAGTTCGCTCTTCCGCAGATCCCGGCGAAATTGTTCGAGGGCCGCATCGGTATCCTCCCAGAGCAGAGGTTCCGAGGCGTGGCGCTGCTGGGCGCGGGCGGCGGCGGCCGGGTCGAGGCCGGTCACCGTGGCCAGTTCATCGCGGGTCATATCGGAAAAGCCCCTGAAACGGCAGCCGGCGCCCTCGCGGATCCGATGCAGCCGGCCGAGGATGTCGGGGTAGCCCGGACCGAAGGTGCGAACCGCGCAGGCCTGGCCGGCGTGCGCCCCGGGGAGCGCGTCGGGGATAAAATACCCGGCGGGGCTGCAGACGGCGCTGCCGTTTTCGACGATAAAGGGGTGACGGTTGTCGAGCTCGCGCCGCAGCTGGTCAATCTCGGCGGCCGTCTTGCTCGAATTGAAGATGACCGGAACCGCCGCCGCGGCCAGCCGCTGCAGGGCCGGCAGGGCCGGTTCGTACGAATAGCTGTGATGGTCGAGCAGGGTGCCGTCGAGGTCGGTGAAGACGAGGAGGTCGGTCATGGTCGGGTCTCTCCGCTCGGGGCAGGGGCGTTGATCCGCACCCCGTCGATCCGGTGCCCGGCGTTCAGCTTCAGGACGATGTCGGCGCGGCCCGGCATCTCGGCCAGCATCGCCCGGGTCAGGCGTTCGTAGTGCATGATGAAGCGGCGCAGCGCCGCGGCATCCATGATCTTGTGCTCTTTTTTTTGCCCGGCGGCCGAGGCGAGTTTCCGCTCCTGCAGGCCGCGCCAATCGAGGACGTTCTCCATCCCGGGAACCTCCAGCATGATCAGGACGTCGAGCTCGGCGAAGAGCCTTCGGTAGTCCTCTCGGAGCTGGCCGTTGACGTAGCGCCGCCAGGACAGGTCGGGGTCCTCCTCGCGCTCGAGGCTGTTGACCGGCAGGGATAATTCCTCCTCCGGCTGAGGCAGGGCGCCGACGCACCAGCCTTCGAAGAGGATGACGTCGAGCGGGCCGTCCACATGGCGCCATTCATCCTTCGGCAGCCGGTCGTCGATCGCCTTGTCGAAGACCGGGACCGTCAGGCGCCGGCCGTCCCGCAGCTGCCGCAGGGCACCGAGGAGCCGCAGCCCGAGTTCGACATCATGGGTGCCGGGGACGCCCCGGGTCGCCAGCAGGGGATGGACCCGTTTCGCCAGGCCGCGGCGCTCGGCGCGGGTCAGGTAGAGATCGTCGATAGAGAGGCTTGCGACCCGCCGGCCCCACCCCTGTTCGAGCACGGTCTGCAGCAGTCGGCAGAGCGTCGACTTGCCGGCGCCCTGGGCCCCGTTGATGCCGACCAGCAAGGGCCCGTCATGGGTGCAGGCGTTTCGTTGCAGGGCGGCCGCCAGCGGGATGTAGATGTCGACCAGCTCCTGCTCCAGGTTATTGTCGATCTGCATCTGCCCGGCGGCAGCGACAAAAGGCTCTCTGGCCTTGGCCGCGATCGCGAGCACCTCGCCGGGCGTCAGGTTGTGCAGGGTTGGGGGGAGCATGACCGTTCTCCTTTGTCTTCATGGATAACACGAATCGTGCCAAGGGCGAAAAGGCCTGAAAGCGGGATCTTTCGAGCCTGGCAAAGGTTTTGTGCGCAAAAAATGTGCAGACTGGCGGCCCGAAATACGGCGGACAGGACAGTTCCGTCCGTATTGGGGTTTTGTGAATGGAGAGTCTGGCGCTCCAATCGTAGCAGAGTGTGCTGCAGAGGGTACCCTTCGGGGGGACAGTCTGCTATCCTAGCCCGCCCGGCAGCATTTCACCGCACGCGGGGGGTCGTCCTCTGCGGAGAGCCCGGAGGGTTTCGACAACCGGTGCCGCAACCGGGCGCCGGTCTTTTTTTGACTCATCAGAGGAGAAGGTCCGTGGAAGCAGCCACAGAGAAGAACGAATCGGGACCCGGATGTCCGCCGGTCGATCTGAGCGGCGAAGCTGGCTGGGTTCCCTTCGATGCGCCGGCGCTGGTCGGCGCGTCGCTGCGCTTCGTCTCCGGAGAACCGGAGGGGAACCGCTACCGGGTCCGCTACTATCGCGACGAGCAGGAGCGGCTGCGGGCGCGCATCTGGTTCGGCCCCGAGACCGAGGGTCCGCCCGGGCATTCTCACGGCGGCGCCATGGCCGCGGTCCTCGACGAGGTGCTCGGCCTGGCCGCATGGGCGGCGGGCCACCCGATCGTGGTCGGCAACCTCAACATCAGTTTCCGCAACCTGCTGCCGCTGGAGCAGGTGGTGACGGTCGAGAGCGAGGTCGTCTCCGCCGAGGGGCGCAAGGTGATGGTCCACGGCCGGATCTGTTCGGGCGAGACGGTATTCGCCGAGGCCCAGTGCCTCTGCATCACCATCCCGGAGAAGTGATCCGCGGCGCGGCCGATGGCCGCCCGCCAGAGAAAACGCCTTCGGTCCGAGTACGGGCCGGAGGCGTTCTTTTTTTATCGGGCCAATTTTTGTGTAAAAACGTCGGCAGGGCAGGGGACAGCCCGAAGCCCGAGGCGAAGGGCCGGTTTGACAGGGGGGACCTTTTCGTGTAAGAATTTCGTGTACGAAACATTTTAATTGAAAGAAATCTTTGATGCCCGAAAAGCCAAAGCGCCAAGCCTCCCCCACATCTACCGAAAACGCCGATCGAAACGACAAAACCCCGGCTGGCTATTCCTCCTCAGAACCTGGGGCGACGCCCGCGGTTCCCAAGGGCAGCTACGAATTGCGCATCCTTCAATCTCTGCGACGCATCATCCGCGCCGTGGAGATCCATTCGCGCAAACTGGCCACACAGCACCAGATTACCGGTCCGCAGCTCGCTTGCCTGCTTGCCCTTGCCGAAAACGAGTCCCTGACCACCACCGGGCTTGCCCAGGCTGTCTACCTCAGCCCCAGCACCGTGGTGGGAATCATCGATCGCCTCGCTGACAAGGGCCTGGTCGACCGCATGCGCAGCACCAGGGACCGCCGGCAGGTTCTTATCTGTGTCACAGAGGCCGGCAAGAAACTGGCAGAAAACGCCCCATCCCCTCTGCAGGACACCCTCTCCGAGGCGCTGGTGAAACTGCCCGAGCTGGAGCAGGTTTCCATCACCCTGGCGATGGAGAAGGTCGTCGACCTGATGGAGGCCCGGCAGATCGATGCGGCTCCCCTGCTCGAAACGGGTCCGATTTCGGCGGGCCCGGCCAAAAAACCTCCGACCGATAGATAGCGCCCTTTTCCGCTTTCCCACCTCCGCAACTGTCCTTTTCCTCTTCAAGCGAGCCCGATCTCGCAAGGTTTCGTCATGCCCACAAAGATCAAGGTCGAAAATCTGTACAAAATATTCGGACCCCAACCGAAAAAAGCCCTGAAGATGCTCGGCGACGGCCTGGACAAGGACCAGATCCACGAGCGCACCGGGATGACCGTCGGGGTCCAGGACGCCGGCTTCGAGATCCAGGAGGGCGAGATCTTCGTCGTCATGGGTCTGTCCGGGTCGGGTAAGTCGACTCTGGTGCGGATGCTCAACCGCCTCATCAAGCCCTCCTCCGGCCACGTTTTTTTCGATGGCCAGGACGTAGCGACCATGCCCGACGAGGACCTGATCCAGTTGCGGCGCAAGAAGATGAGCATGGTTTTCCAGTCATTCGCCCTCATGCCCCACATGACGGTGCTGGAGAATGCCGCATTCGGCCTCGAGATGGCCGGCGTCGACAGGAAAATCCGCCTGGAGCGCGCCGCGGCGGCCCTTGAGCAGGTCGGCCTGGAGGCCTACAGGGACAGCCGCCCCGACGAACTCTCCGGGGGGATGCAGCAGCGGGTGGGCCTGGCGCGGAGCCTCGCCGTCGACCCCGAGGTGCTGCTCATGGACGAGGC
>NZ_PKUB01000015.1:0-20070 GCF_002868845.1 Desulfuromonas sp. | reverse complement strand
TGCAGACAAGGAAAAAGCGCACCATCGTCTTCATCTCCCACGACCTCGACGAGGCGATGCGCATCGGCGACCGCATCGCCATCATGGAAGGGGGGCGGGTGGTTCAGGTTGGCACCCCGGAGGAGATCCTGCAGCACCCGGCCAACGACTACGTCGAGGCCTTCTTCCGCGGCGTCGACCCGACCAATATCCTCACCGCCGGGGACATCGCACGCAAAACCCAGGTGACCCTCATCCGCCACCCCGGCGAAGGCCCCAGGGCCTCTCTGCAGCGGTTGATCAGCCACGACCGCGATTACGGCTACGTCCTCGATGCCGACAAGAAATTGCTCGGCCTGGTTTCCGCCGACTCGATCAGGGAGCTGATCGACACCGCAAGCGAGAGCAAGGATATCACCCGGGCGTTCATCGACGAGGCCCGGCCGGTGCGGGCGTCCGATTCCATGCAGGAGATCCTCCCCGAGGTCACCGCCAAGCCCTGGCCGGTCCCGGTGCTCGACGATGCCGACTGCTATCTCGGAGTGATCTCCAAGAACATCTTCCTGCGCACCCTGCAGCGCGGCCAGGACTGAGTCCCGCTACCCACGACACGGAGCATGTAAGTAATGCGATTGTTTAAGTTCGAAGAAGCCGTCATTCCCCTCGACGACTGGGTCCAGAACGGCGTCGACTGGCTCGTGGAAAACCACCGCGAATCGTTCCAGGCCCTCAAGTTGCCGATCGAAAAGACCCTCGAGGGGCTCGAGTTGCTGCTGGGCAGCCTGCCGCCGTCGCTTGTGATGCTCCTCTTCATCGTCCTCGCCTGGCGCTACGCCGGCAAGCGGGTCGCCGCCTTCTCCCTGGCGCCCCTCCTTCTCACCGGTTATCTCGGCCTGTGGGAAGACACCATGATCACCCTCGCCATGGTCCTCTGCTCGGTCCTTTTCTGCGCCATCGTCGGGATTCCCCTCGGCATTCTCGCCGGGCGAAGCGACCGATTCGAGATGCTGCTGCGGCCGCTGCTCGACGCAATGCAGACGACCCCGGCCTTCGTCTACCTGGTGCCGGTCGTCATGCTCTTCAGCATCGGCACCGTCTCGGGGGTGCTGGCGACGATCGTCTTCGCCCTGCCGCCGCTGATCCGGCTTACCAGCCTCGGCATCCGCCAGGTCCACCCTGAGCTAGTCGAGGCGGCCGTCGCCTTCGGCGCCACCCCCTTCCAGGTGCTGCGCAAGGTCCAGTTCCCCCTCGCCCTCCCCTCGGTGATGGCCGGGCTCAACCAGACCATCATGATGGCCCTGTCGATGGTCGTCATCGCCGCGATGATCGGTGCCGGCGGCCTCGGCGGCCCGGTGGTGCAGGGGCTGAACACCCTCGACATCGGCCTTGCCACCGTCGGCGGCCTCGGTATCGTGCTGATGGCGATGGTTCTCGACCGCATCACCCAGGGGATGGGGAAGAGATAGCCGTTCTCAAGGTACCCTCAGGTGCCTTTGTCTGAATTTTTCGCTCCACACAAAAAGGAGACCCTGCATGAAACGCTTGTTTTTCATTCTGCTCGTCCTGGCCCTCGCCGCGCCGGCGCTGGCCGCCGATCCGACCCCCGGCAAGGGAGTGACGGTGAAGCCGGCCCGCGCCACCTGGAACACCGGCTACTTTCAGGAGGCCCTGGCGCGCCGCGCCCTCGAGGAACTCGGCTACAAGCTTAAAAAGACCAAGGAACTGGCGAACCCGATCTTCTACCAGTCGGTGAAGCTCGGCGACCTCGACTACTGGACCAACGGCTGGTTCCCGATGCACGACGGCCAGCTGCCCAAGGGCTTCTACGACAAGGCAGAAAAGGTCGGTTCCTTCGGCAAGGCGAGCGGCCTGATGGGCTACCTCGTCTCCAAGAAGGAGGTCGAGAAGTACGGTATCGAGTCGCTCGCGGACTTCAAGCGCCCCGAGGTTCAGAAAGCCTTCGACAACAACGGCGACGGCAAGGCCGACCTCGTCGCCTGCCCCCCCGGCTGGGGGTGCGAGCAGGTTATCTCCCACCATATGGACGTCTACGGCCTCGGGGACCATATCGAGCCGATCAAGGCCGCCTACGCCGCCAGCATGGCCGAGGCCCTCGCCAACTACAAGACCGGAAAGCCGGTCTTCTTCTACACCTGGGCCCCCAACTGGACGATTTTCAAAATGAAGCCGGGCGAGGACGTGATGTGGATCAACGTCCCCGAAATCAAGCCGACCGAGGCCCAGGAGCCGGCCCGCGATAGGATGACCGTCTCGGGCGTTGAAGGGGCCGTTTCCGACCCCGTCAAGCTCGGTTTCGTCGTCAGCGATATCCAGGTCGTCGCCAACAAGAAGTTTTTGGACAAGAACCCCGCGGCCAGGCGCTTCTTCGAACTCTTCACCCTGCCCCTCGCCGACATCAACGAGCAGAACACCCGGATGCACGAAGGGGAGGATTCGAAGAAGGATCTCGAGCGCCACGTCGACGAGTGGATCGCCAGAAATCCCCAGAAGTGGAACGGCTGGCTGGAAGAGGCACGCAAGGCCGCCGAATAAAAGACGCCCTTTTCATGACTGTTTGATCCAAGGAGGAAACATTTTGTCTGTGATTCAAAAATTGGTTTTATGCGGCTGCCTGGCCCTTTGCATGGCCTTCGCTCCCGTCCTGCCCGCCTCTGCCGAAACATCGACCGTTGACCAGCTCGCTGAGCGGCTGACGAAGCTCGAAGAAGCTGCCGGGATCCGCGTCGGCGGCGCCCTGAGGGTCAACTACGGCCTGACCGACTGGTCCGAAAGCTCCAAGGACAAGGGGGGGGACTTTGCCTTCGACACCTTTCGCCTCGACCTGAACGGCGAAGTCGGGAAAATGATCCTCTCGGCCCAGTATCGCTGGTACCCCGAGTACGATTTCGACACCATCCACCACGGCTATATCGGCTACAACTTCACCGAGGATCTGCAGGGGCAGATCGGCGTGCACCAGGTCCCCTTCGGCATCCAGCCGTATGCCTCCCACAATTTCTGGTTCAGCGGCGCCTACTACGTCGGTCTCGAGGACGACTACGACATGGGGCTGAAGCTCCTCTACACCCCCGGCCCCTGGGGGATCACCGCCGCCTTCTACAAGAACGCCGAACTGGGCAATCCGAGCGAACTCGGCCGCTATTCCGTGGACCTGGTCACCGACGGCACCGGCCTCAACGAAGAGGTCAACCAGGAGAACCTGCGGGTCGCCTACACCTTCGAGCACGGAGACCTCGGTTCCACCGAACTCGGCCTCTCCGGCGAGTACGGCCAGACCTACAACGCCAACAGCGGCGGCAAGGGGGACCACTGGGCCGGCGCCGCGCACCTGGTCGGCAACTACGGCAACTTCAACCTGCACCTCGAGTACGCCGAGTACGACTACGACCTCGCCGACCCGGCCGATGGCGACACAATCCGACTCGGCGCCTACAGCTTCGCCTGGGACGCCCCGGCAGAAGCGTCGATCGGCATCGTCAACCTCGCCTACACCGTGCCAGTGAGCTGGGGACCGATCTCGAGCGTCACCCTCTACTCGGACAACACGATCATCGAACCCGAGGCCGGAGCCTTTGACACCGCCTGGCAAAACGTTCTCGGGGCCATGATCGCCGCCGGCCCCGTTTACACCTATGTCGACGTCATCTCCGGGGAGAACATGATCTTCATGAACGGCAACCCCACGGCCCCGGACGGTGAGCGCAACACCCGCTTGAACATCAACTTCGGCTACTATTTCTGAGTTGATTGCCGGGGCCGGGAGGGCGAAGGATCACGCCCTCTCGCCCCGGCCATTTTCCCTTCTTCCGTTTCGAAGGTTTTGGGCCCGCACGCCAAAGACGCCCTGGCAAAACAGAAGGTCCCCGGTCTCTGACGGGACCGGGTCTTTTTCTGAGCGTCCAGATTCCTCATACCCCTTCCATTTATCGAAGCCTTTCCCCTTTTGCTCCCCCCCTGTTTGCGATAGAATGTGTCTATCGCAATGATATTATTTAGAATTTTTTCGTAGGCTCAGGCCGATTTCTGCGCAGGCCGAACCATGGAATATTTTTCTCTGGGGGCAAGGCATGACCTATGTCTATCTGAACGGGGAATTCGTCAAGAGCGATGAGGCGACGGTCTCGGTCTTCGACCAGGGTTTTCTCTACGGCGACGGGATCTTCGAGAGCTTTCGCTCCATCGGCGACCGGCTATACCAGTTCCCCCGGCACTACCAGCGACTTCTGCAGTCCGCCGAGGCCCTCCGCTACCCGGTGGCCATCTCCCGGCAGGAGCTCGAAGCGGTCCTGATGGAGTTGCGGGAAAGAAACGGCCTGAACGATGCTTATTACCGGATCACCATCACCCGGGGAAAGGGGCAGGTCGGGTTTCAGCGCGACATGGAGAACGACCTGACCTGCCTGGTGATCGGCAGGGAGTTCCAGGGTTTCGACAGCGTCTGCTACAACGAGGGCATCGAGCTGCGGGTGGCCCGGACCCGCAGAAACGCCCCCGAGGCGATCAACCCCAAAATCAAGTCGATCAGCAATCTCAACAGCCTCCTGGGCAAGCTCGAAGCCAAGGACACGGGAGCTTTCGAGGTGATCATGCTGAACAACAAGGAGCACATCTGCGAAGGGGCCTCCTCGAACATCTTCTGGACCAGGGACCAGTGGGTCTTCACCCCCGACGCCTCCACCGGCCTGCTCGAAGGGGTGACCCGCTCGACCATCATGCGGCTGTGCGAGGAGAAGCTGAACCTGCGCGTGATCACCGGCGAATTCATGCTGCAGGACCTGAAGTTCTCCGACGAGGTCTTCATCACCTCCACCTCCCTGGAGGTGATGCCGGTGGTCAAGGTGGACGATTTCACCATCAACCAGGGCAAGGTCGGCCCGGTCGCCCGCCATCTGCGCGAAGAGCTGCACCGGGACATGGGGAGGCAGGAATGAGCTGACGCGGGGTCTGCCTGGAAAGCAAGGGCAGACGCTGTGTTCTCTTGTCGTTGCCTGAATGCGTAGAATGGACAGCGCATGCCAAAGCGCTCGAAAACCTTCGTCAACAATCGGGTCCTGCGGGCGGCCCTGACCGCGCTCGGGCTCTGCTGCACGGCGCTCGGAGTCCTCGGCATCTTCCTCCCCCTGCTGCCGACGGTCCCCCTGCTGCTGCTGGCGGCGGCCTGCTTTGCCCGCAGCTCGGAGCGCTTTCACGGCTGGCTCCTCGAGCATCCCCGCCTCGGGCCGATGATCCGGGGCTTCCTCGACGGCCAGGGCATCCCGCTGCGGGCCAAGATCACCGCGATCGGGCTGATCTGGCTGACCATCCCGATCTCCGTGCTGTTTTTCATCCCCCTGCTCTGGGCAAAGGTCTTTTTGATCGCCATCGGGCTGTGCACTACCATCTATCTGCTGCGCCTGCCCGTGTGCGAGGGCGGGGAGACGTAGCCCTCCCAATGTCAAAAAGCAAGGAGGCTGTGCCCGCCGGGCACAGCCTCTTTGCTTTTGCATCCGTTTTTATAGCTGCGGGGTATTCCGCTCAGGGCGCCTTCCGCACCGGCCAGCGACCCTGTGCGCTGACCATGTTCACCACCGGCAGGACCGGCACGGAGGTCAGGCCGTAGATCTCCTCCAGGTCCATGTCGGCCGGGACCGAGCCGAGGAGCTTTTCGCCCACCTTCTGGTCGGCCTGGCGGTAGCGCAACTTGACCTCCACGGTCACCTCCTGCGCCCCCTCGGGGAGCTGGAGGCCGTAATGGACGTCCTTGTAGCCCCGGGGCGGGATGGTGTCGTGGCGGGAGAAGGCGGTCACGACCCAGGGGTCGATGGCGAAGTGGAAGTTCTCGCCCATCCCCTCGGAATTGAACTGGCGGGCGTCGGCGGGCAGGTGGCCCTGGCCATCGATGGCCCCGCTGTGGGCCAGCACCCGGCCCGTCTCGTCCAGGGCGATGAACTCCAGCCACATCTGGCGCACGTTGGTCAGGGAGGTGGGCAGGTTGTGGCCGGCCCGCCGGTTCTTGACCCGCACCTGCATCTCGGCCAGCCGGTCGTCGCGGTAGACCGGGATGATCTCCAGTTCGGCCGCCGCCTTGAGCCGCTCCACGGCCATCTTGTAGCGCTCCTCGTAGAGCTCGGCAAGGTCCTTGTCGCCGGCTTTCTCAGCAGCGGCCTGTCCCAGGTAGTAGAGCAGGTAGTTTGCGGCGATAAAATAGTGGTGGTACTCGCTCCGGACCGGTTTCTCGAAGGTGTCCGCAGAGCGCAGGAAGGTAAACGTATCGACCATGTGGCAGTCCTGGCAGAGGATGCCCTCCTGGGCGTAAGGGCCGTGCTTCCACTCCAGATAGGTGGACTCCAGGGGGAAGTGGCGGTCGTAGTGGTAGACCTGGTGGCAGGAGGCGCACAGCTCGGAGCGCAGATGCAGCGGCGACTCCACGCAGGCGTGGAAGCCCATGCCGCACTCCTCGGAGGGCGGGAAGGGGCCCCGCTTGATGAGCTGCACCCCATCGACCGTGTCGATGCCGGGGGTGAGGATCATCGAGCCGTTCTCCGGCTCGTGGGAGGGGGTCTGCCAGTGGGTCGTGCCGCTGACCGAGTGGCAGATGTCGCAGGAGACCCCCGCCAGCGCCATCCGGCTCAGGCCCTTCAGGCCCGGACCCTTGATCTCCCCGGTGACCACCCCGGCGGGCGAATGACACCCTTCGCACTGGCGGGTGACCTCGTGGCCGACCGCCTTGAACCCCAGGTTGAGCTCTCCCTGGTAGATCGGGTCGTGGAAGGCGAGGGAGTGAACCGAGCCGGTCCACTCCTCGTACTGCTGGGGGTGGCAGCCGGCACAGACCTCCGGCTCGGTGAACTCGGCCCGGGACTTGTTCCACTTGAGCAGAGACGGGTAGTAGGGGTAGAACTCGGGGTCGTAGTCGAAGACCTTCGGCCTTTGGGTGTCGGCCGCGGCCGGTCCGGCCAGGGCGGCGGCAAAGAGGCAGAGCATCACCGTGAAGCAGAAGCGTTTCATGGGGTCCTCCTGAACTGAATGGATTGGGGGCTGCGGGGGCAAAGATGACCTAATGGGTAAAAATTTACACCCCACCTCTTCCCTGTCAAGAGCCGGCGGACCCGATCCGTGATAAAATTTCAGAAATTCCGGAGGAAAAACGATGCGCGACTCTTTTCGCTCCCCTCGCCGGAGGCGCACCGGATGAGGTCGGTCTTCTATCCCCGCCTGGTCAACGGGCCTTTCGGCGATCCGGCCCTTTACGTTCGCCTCGCCTACCGGGGCGAGGCGTTCCTCTTCGACTGCGGGGACCTGCGGCCCCTGTCCGTCCGGGAGATCCTGAAGATCGGCGCCGTTTTCGTCTCCCACGCCCACATCGACCACCTGGTCGGGTTCGACATCCTGCTGCGCCTCTTTCTCTGCCGGGAGGGTCGCCTCCTTCTCTACGGTCCCCCGGGGATGGTCGTACGCATGGCCGGGCGCCTCTCCGGCTACACCTGGAACCTGACCGCGGACTTCTCCTTCGAGCTGACGGTGCGCGAGTGGGACGGGGTCTCGGGGGGGGAGGAGGCGACTTTCCGGGCGCGGGAGGGTTTTCGTCCGGAGGGGCGGCGGCCCTGGGACTGCCCGGATGGCGTGTTGCTCGAGACGCCCTATTGCCGGGTCCGCTCGGCGGCCCTGGACCACGGCGGCATCCCCTCGCTGGCCTTCGCCCTCGAGGAGCCCCTTCACGTCGCGGTGCATCGCGACGCCCTGGAGGCTCACCGCTACCTGCCGGGTCCCTGGCTCACCGCCCTCAAGGACCTGGTGCGCGGGGGCGCACCGGAGGAGACCCCGGTCTCCGTCCCCCTCGCCGGGGGCGGCTCCGAAACCCTGTCGCTGGGCATGGTGGCCTCCCGGGTCACTCATGCCGAGCGGGGCATGAAGGTCAGCTACGTCACCGACGCCTCGCCCTCCTCCGAGAATCAGGAGAAGATCGTGGAGCTGGCCCGCGACTCCCACCTGCTGGCCATCGAGGCCACCTTCGCCCACGCCGAGCTGGAGCGCGCCCGGGCGCGCAACCACCTGACCGCGCAACTGGCGGGCCGCCTCGCCCGCCGGGCAGGAGCCGCCCGGTTCCTGCTTTTCCACCACTCTCCCCGCTACCAGGACCGCCCGGACCTTCTCGAGGCGGAGGCCCGTGCCGCCTTCGCCGGGTCATAGCCCTGTTGCGGAATCTCAGCCGAGGTGCAGCCAGAGGGTGGCCAGGACCGCGCCGCTCAGGCCGGCAAGGAGGGTCCAGAGGCCGTTGCGGATGAGGCCGTACTTGCGCGCCAGGCGGTGCTTGCCGAGGTAGTAGATCTCGTGCAGGTAGGCGTCGTAGAGCTTGTCCCGGTCGGCGATGGCCTCCTTGAAGCGGCTTTTGAACTCCTCCTCGGAGAGCTGGTCGAAGGAGCGGTAGTAGAAGAGGTTGATCTGGCCCTTGGCGTGAAGCGGGGGGAGGATGGCGAGGATGGAGAAGATCACCGCCAGGATGCCCGCCACCAGCAGCAGCAGGACGGTGGCCAGGCCGAGCTTGTCGAACTGGGTCAGGGTGATGGTGATGACCAGCGAGGCGGCCGTGATGATCATGGAGGCCTTGGTGTCCGCCATCTGGTTGAGGGTCATGTGCTTGGACAGGTTGGCCCGCAGGGCATTGCTGGCCAGGAGCCTGGGGATGAGGGGTTCCTCGGCGGGGGTGGGGTTCGTCATGGGCTGTGCTCCTTGGGAAAAGTTTGCCGGAGTATAACCCACCGGGCCCTCGGGCGAAAGTCCCGGGTGGGCCATGGCAGGTCCGGAGAAAATTTCGGCTTCGGAGACATCGGACCAGTGATCCCGACAGCTTCCGGTCGGTCAAAGTTCTCGCGACTGTGCAATAGCACGGTGCATTCTCGCACAGCCTGTGATACTTTTCATTTATGCGTCTTGCTCTGAAACACCAGATCAGCATGGCCCCGGCGACGGTCCTGCTGCTGATGACCCTGCTGCTCGGATTCCTGCAGTACACCTACTGGGATCTGTCGGTGAAGCGCCAGCAGGCCCACACCCTGGGCACGGTCTTCGTCACCTTGGCCGAGGCCGATCTTGCCGCCCGGCGGATTTACGACCTCTCCCAGCGCCTGACCCGGGGGCCGATGGTAGACGCCGGCGAACTCCACGCCATGGAGGAGCTCTACCGGCACCTGGACATGGCGGTCTCCAAGGTGACCGAGATGATGCCCCCGCCGGAGGAAACCCTCGCCCAGCTGCACCAGGCGGTGGCTGACCTCGATCCGGAAGGCGGCTTCGACCCGGAGCGTTTTCTCGCCGCCCTGGCCCACCTGCGTCCCCAGTTGAAGGTCCTGTCCGAACTGTCCCAGAAACAGCGGCAGAGTCTGCGCGAGGTTCACAGCCGGGACATCGACGAGCTGGTGGCACGGACCACCCTCGTCTCCCTGGTGGTGCTGGGCGCCGCCATTCTGCTCGGCATCTTCCTCTCGCTGGCTTTCGCCCGGCGCATACTCAGCCGCATCCAGACCCTCTCCGACAGCGCCGGCAGGATCGCCCGCGGCGAACTGGTTCCGCCGCCGGCCCCGGAGCAGGTTCGGGACGAACTGGACGACCTGGCCCTTTCCATCAACCGCATGACCGAGCGGCTCATCCGGGTGGTTGGCGCCGAGAAGCTTCTTGAGGGGGCCGAGGAGGAGCGCCGCCGCATCGCCATGGATATCCACGACCAGACTCTCTCCGACCTCTCCTCTGTGCTGCGGGGCCTGCAGGGCATGAAAGAGACCGAGGGCTGCAGCGGACAGGCCGCCGGCCTCGAGGAAGACCTGCAGCGGGCCATCGCCAACCTCCGGGAGGTCATGGACAACCTGCATCCCCAGACCCTGGAGATCCTCGGCCTGGGCGCTGCCCTGCAGTCTCACATGGAGCGCCACCTTGCCAAGGGCGGCTGCCCCGAGTACCATTTACATATATCCCCCGGCGCCGAGGCCGAGCCCCTGAACCGGCTGGTCAGCCTGACCCTTTACCGGATCGCGGTGGAGGCGGTGCACAACGTGATCAAGCACGCCCGGGCGGAGCGCTACGAGGTCAACCTCGATCGGCGCAACGGTGAGATGGTGCTGTCGGTGGAGGACAACGGGACCGGCTTCGACGCCGGGCAGGTCGGGGCCCGCGGCGGGCGGGGCCTCAACAACATCCGGGAGCGGGCCGGAGCCATCGGAGCCCGGGTGAGCTGGGGGGCTTCCCGGTTCAGCACGGGAACCCGGTTCGAGCTGACCCTGCCGGTCGGCCAGGCCAAGAACGAGGGGTAGGGCATGACGGACAAGGTGAATATCCTTATCGCCGAGGACAATCCCAAAGACGCCGAATTCCTGGAGCAGATCATCGCCGATTGGGGAGTGCCGTGCGGCCTTGAGCGGGCCCATAACGGCCTTCTGGCCCTCGAGATGGCCGTCAAGCAGGAGTCGCCCCTCGTGGTGAGCGACATCCAGATGCCGGAGATGAACGGCATCGAGTTCGCCCGCAGCCTCTGGCAGCGCAAGCCCACCGCCCGCATTGTTTTCTGGAGCCAGTTCAAGGACGAAATGTACATCCGCGCCCTGGCCCGCATCGTTCCCCCCGAGACGGTCTACGGCTACATCCTCAAGTCCAACACCAAGGAGCGCATCACCTCGGCGATTCGCACCGTCCTCCTCGACGAGCAGTGCTGGATCGACCCCGAGGTCCGCAAGGTTCAGGGGCGGGCCGGGCACAGCCAGACCGCTCTGTCCGACATCGAGTTCGAGGCCCTCGTTGACATCTCCCAGGGGCTCACCGACAACCTCATCGCCCAGCGTCGCTACCTGTCGCGCCGCGGCGTGCAGAGTCGGCTCAACTCTCTTTACGCAAAGCTCGGGGTCGACCAGGAGCAGTTCCACAGCGAGAAGGCCGGCGACGCCTTCAACCTGCGCAACCGGGCCGTCGCCGTGGCCCTGCGGCGGGGGCTGATCAACGCTTTCGAGCTTGAGCAGGAGGAGGAGGATTTCCAGGTCTGGCTCAAGCGGTTCAAGAGCAGCCAGGGGTCCGATTGAGCCGACGGCGAGGGATCAGATGACAAAAAGGCCCAGGATATCTCCTGGGCCTTTTTTGTGTCCGGGTCGGGGTGGCGGGGGATTGGTCCTCGGTTCGCCGCCGTGTCGTTCAAAATTCCCGAGAATGCATAGCTCTTCGCGAGACGGCGGCGGCAAGCGACGGCTCCCCGTGAAGAGGCCGCCCTCCTCAGTTCTCCGGCAGGCACACCCCGAACCGCTCCTCCTGCCCCGGGCTGCCGATGAGGAGCATGTCCATCCCCTCCTCCAGCACGGTCTCCGGCGGCGGCACCACGATCGGCTCCTTCTCCTTCGGAAGGATCAGGGCGACGATGGAGCATCCGGTGGTGGGGCGGATGCGGGAGGCGGCGATGGTCTTGCCGGCGAGGCAGGAGGCGACGGGGCGGCGGAAGACGCTGATCCCCTCGGTCAAAAAGGCCGAGGCTCGCGACTCGAGGACGTTGAGCAGGATGCTGGCGCCGACCGAGGCGTTGGAGACGACGAAGTCGGCCCCTGCGGCGTAGAGCTGGTCCACGTTCTCCTCGCCGTTGGAGCGGGCGACGATCCGGATGTGGGGGCTGAGGTGGCGGCCGATAAGGGTGAGGAAGACGTTGGTGCTGTCGTCGTTGGTGGTGACGATCAGCCCCTTGGCGCGCTCGATGCCGGCCTTTTGCAGGGTGTGGGGGGTGGTGGCGTCGCCGTAGATTGGGACGTGCTCCTCGCAGGAGGGGTTCTCGTGGCGGTCGACGAGGATGAAGGGGACCGGCTTACGCTCGAGGAAGGTGGCCGCGGCGCAGCCGATGCGGCCGTGGCCGAGGATGAAGACGAGGTCCTCCCCGGCGTGTTCCCCGGTCAGGCGCTAAAGACCGTCGAGCTGTTCGCGGGTTCCGGCGAGAACCATCAGGGCCTCTTCGTCGAGGACCGTGTCCGGGGAGGGGAGGGTGAAGGTTCCCCGCGCCCAGAGGCCGATGACGGCCAGTCCGGTGCGCTGCCGGATCTGGGACTCGGCGAGGGTCTGGCCGGCGAAGGGGGTGCCGTGTACGGGAATCTCGGCGATCTTCAGGCTGCCGAAGGAATCGAGGACGTGGGCCATGGCGCCCAGGGTGGTGGAGCGGGTGGCCAGGTAGCGACCGAGGATCTTGTGCAGGGGGATGACCTGGGTGGCCCCGGCCAGGCGCAGCAGGTCGGCGTGCTCCGGCTCCCGGACCAGGGTGGCGATGGGGGTCTGGCACTGGGCGCGCACGCTCAGGCAGACGTTGGTGTTCTCCGGGTCGCTCAGGTTGGCGACGATGTAGCGGGCCGAGGTGATCCGCACCGCGGCGAGGACCTGGGGGTCGGTCGGAGAGCCACAGACCACGCGGATCCCCTCGTTCTCCTCCAGGCGCAGGGCCTCGGCATAGTCGTCGGTGACCACCACGAAGGGGATGCTGCGGGCCTGCAGCTTGCGGATGAAGGCGTGGGTCACCGCGTCGACTCCGAAGATCAGCACGTGGCCGCTCGTCTCCGGGGCGAGCTGGAGGGTCGGCCGGTAGCGCAGGCGCTGCTCGATCCAGGGGGCCAGAAAGAGGCTGATAAAGCCGAAGGGGAGGATGATGAGGAGGAAGATCACCCCGGAGATGGTGACGATCGCGGCGAAGATATAACCCGGGTCGCTGTGGAAGGTGATGTCGCCGAAGCCGAGAGTGGTCATGACGGTGATCGTCCAGTAGACCCCGGCGATGAAGGAGAACTCCCGCCCCTCCAGGTGCAGCATCAGGTAGTGGAAGAGGGTGGCGTAGACGAGGATCATCCCCGTCAGAAAGGCGCAGTAGAGGAGCAGCACCTTCAGGTTCTGCCGCGCTCTTCCTCTCAGGAAATATGCCAGTTCCGAAGCGATCGTTTTCATCCGTCCCCGCCGAGTGCAAGTGATTTCGAACCTTTGGACGACTATGCCACGGTGAATCGCGTCCGTCAACCGGTTGGCATGCCCCCTCCCCTTGATCCCCTCCCGCCAAGGGAGGGGAGAAGGGATGCCGGCTCTTCTGGTTTTTGCCGGGTGGTGGGGCCGAAAAAGGAAAGGCCGGCGATTCCTCGCCGGCCTTTGCCGTTCTTATTCAACAGCATTTCCGAAACTAGTCGGGCACCGCCTGTCCGAGCAGCTCCATCACGTGCACCACCCGCTGGGGCATCCCCGCCTCGCGCACCCCCCAGGCCAGCTGCAGGTGGCAGCCGGGGTTGGCGGTGACGAGGAGGTCGGCCCCGGTGGCGGCGGCGTTGCCGAGCTTGCGGTCGAGGACCTGCTGGCTCTCCTTCGTGAACTTGAGGCCCCAGGTGGCCGCCGAGCCGCAGCACCAGCTCGCCTCGTCCATCTCCCGCAGCTCCACCCCGGGGATGGCCTTGATGACCTCCCTCGGCTGGGCGCTGATCTTCTGGGCGTGGCAGAGGTGGCAGGGCTCGTGGTAGGTGACCGAGGTTTTCACCGGCTGCAGGTCGTCGGTGCGCAGGCCGACCTCGACGAGGAACTCGGAGATGTCCCGGACCTTGGCCCGGAAGGCGGCGAGCCTCTCGTGCCCGGCCCGCTCCTCGAGGATCTCCTCGTACTCCTTGAGGGCGCTGCCGCAGCCGGCGCAGTCGGTGAGGATGTAGTCGACGTCCTGCTCGAGGAAGAGGTCGAGGTTGTGCAGGGCGAGCCGGCGGGCGGTCTCCCGGTCCCCTTCGTTGAGGTGGGGGGCGCCGCAGCACTTCTGGTCCTTCGGGGTGACGACGTCGAAGCCCTGGTGGGAGAGGACCCGCACCGTCTGGCGCGAGACCTGGGGGTACATGAGGGTCATGACGCAGCCGAGGAAGAAGCCGACCCGGCCGCGCTTCTTCCCCCGGGCCGGGACGATCCCGGGCAGCTGGGGGCGCAGCGGTTTCGACAGTTCGGGCATCATCCCCTCGGCCTTGCCCATCCACTCGGGGCCGAGCTTGAGTACCTTGCTGTGGCGGACCAGCCACTGGATGCCGAGCCTTTGGTAGAGCCGCGCCGGGACCATCGAGGTCTCGAGCAGGTCGGGCGAGGGGACCATCTTCTCCAGGACGAAGCGGCGGAAGGTCTGCTGCCAGGCCTTGAGGGGGAGGGCGGCGCCCGCCTGGCTGCGGCAGGTCTCCATGATCTCGCCGGCCTGGACCCCCGAGGGGCAGGCGGACGTGCAGGCGCGGCAGTCGAGGCAGAAGTAGGCCTCGTCCTTGACCGCGGCGGTGAACTCGAGCTTTTCCTCGGCCACCGCCCGGGCCAGGGCGACCCGGCCCCGGGGGCTGGAGCGCTCGCGGCCGGTCAGGGCGTAGGTCGGGCAGGTGGGCAGGCAGAAGCCGCAGCGCATGCACTGCAGGATCGATTCGTAGGTCGGGGCGTCTTCGGACCTGAAGTTGCCGAGCGGATCAGTGCGAGACACGGAAACCCTCCTCCACGTGGGGCCGGGTGCAGGGGTCGCCCTCATCGAAAATCTTGCCGGGGTTGAGGATCCCCTTCGGGTCGAAGGCGTTCTTGATGCGGCGCATCACCTCGACCCCGCCGGGGCCGATCTGGCGCGCCAGGTACTCTTTCTTCGCCAGGCCGATGCCGTGCTCGCCGGAGACGGTGCCGCCCCAGGCGAGGACCTTTTCGTAGAGATCGCCGAAGAAGGCGTGGGCCCGCTTCATCTCCTCGTGGTCGCGTTCGTCGCACAACACCGTGGGGTGCAGGTTGCCGTCGCCTGCGTGGCCGAAGGTGCCGACCTGCAGACCGTACTTCTCGGTCAGGCGCTCGATCTCGCCGAAGGTCTCGGCCAGGCGCGAACGGGGAACGGTGGCATCTTCCAGCAGGGTCGTGGGCGAGACCCGGGCCAGGGCCGACAGGGCGGTGCGCCGGGCCGCGGCGAGCCGGTCCGCCTCGGCCGCGTCCTTGGCGACGTGGATCTCGGCCGCCTTGACCCCCCGCAGGATCGTCTCAACCCCTTCGGCCTCCTCCGCGACCATCGCCGGGTGGCCGTCCACCTCGATCAGGAGCAGGGCCGCCATTTGCCGGGGAAGGCCGATGTTAACGTAATCCTCCACGCAGTTGATCGTTGCGCGGTCCATGATCTCCATGGTCGAGGGGATGATCTTGGCGGCGATGATCTTGGAGACCGCCTCGCCGGCGACCCGGATGTCGTCGAAGTAGGCGAGGAAGGTGCGCTTGGCCTGGGGCGGCGGGATGAGCTTGACGGTGATCTCGGTGATGATCCCGAGGGTCCCCTCGCTGCCGACCAGCAGGTTGCGGAAGGAGTAGCCGGCGACGTCCTTGACGCTCTTGCCGCCGGTGGAGAGGAGGCTGCCGTCGGGCAGGATGGCCTGCAGGGCCATCACGTAGTCGCGGGTGACGCCGTACTTGAGGCCGCGCAGGCCGCCGGCGTTCTCCATGACGTTGCCGCCGAGGGTGGAGATCTTCTGGGAGCCGGGGTCGGGCGGGTAGAAGAGCCCCTTTTCGGCGACGGCGTTGAACAGGTCGAGGGTGATCGTCCCGGTCTCGGCGGTGGCGGTGAGGTTCTCCTCGTCGATCTCCAGGATCCGGTTCATGCGGGTCAGGCACAGGACCATGCCGCCCTCTACGGGTACGCTTCCTCCCGAAAGGCCGGTCCCCGAGCCCCGGGGGACGAGGGGGAGCCCCTCGCGAGCGGCGATCTCCATGGCGGCCAGGACCTGCTCGGTCGAGTTCGGGTAGACGACGACCTCGGGGAGGTGGTGTACTCCGGGGGTGGAGTCGTAGCCGAGGACCAGCATGTCCTCCTTCTCGTGGAGGACGTTCTCCGGCCCCAGCTTCTCGATCAGATGGTTTATCGCGGTCTTGGAGAGCATGGCCCACCTCGCAAAGTGTGTGAATGGTTAGGGTCGTGCCGCCGGCTCCCGGCTAAAACCCTTCTTCCCGGTAGCCGTTGGGGATGCGCACCAGCAGGGTCGGCAGCTCGCAGCTGTGCAGCACCTTGTGGGCCGTCGTTCCGAGCAGGGCCTCGCCGACGGCGGTGTGGCGGTGGGTCCCCATGACGACCAGGTCGGCCTTTAGCTCCCCGGCCAGGCGGACGATCTCCTGGGCCGGCTGGCCCTCGACGATGCGGATCTCGGAAACGCGTTCGCGCCCCTCGGGGTCGCCGCAGAGCTCCAGGGCGCAGAAGGTCTCGAGCCGCCCCTCGATGTCCCCCTTTACCTTCTCCCTGGCCTGGCGGTGAATCTCCTCGGACTGCTCGTGGGAGATGTGCAGCTCGACCAGGCTTTGGCCGAAGGTGGAGAGGGGCTCCATGGCGTGCACGATGGCGATGCGGGCGTCGTGTTTCTGCGCGATGCTCAGGGCGTAGCGGAAGACATGGGGCGCGCCAGCACCGAGGTCGGTTGAATAGAGTATCGTTTTGATTTCGGGTAGCATTGACTGTCCTCTAGTGCTTAGACTCAGCGGCCGAAAAAGACACCCGGCAGCCAGGTGATGATCTCCGGGAAAAAGATCATGACGGCCAGGCCGATGACCTGGAGAGCAACGAAGGGCAGAATCCCTTTGTAGATATGCCCAATGGTGTATTCCGGCGGTGCCACGCCCTTGAAGTAGAAGAGCGAGTAGCCGAAGGGCGGAGTCAGGAAGGAGGTCTGTAGATTGACGCAGATCAGCATGGCGAACCACAAGGGGTCGAAGCCGAGGTCCATAGCGATAGGGGTGAAAATCGGCACCACCACCAGAAGGATGGCCGCCCAATCGATGAACATCCCCATGATGAAGACCACCGCCATCATGATTGCGAGGACGACGTATTCGTGGACGTCCATGCCGAGCAGCAGGTCGGCGACCGCGTCACCGCCACCCATGCTCAAGAAGACGACAGAAAACAGCTTGCCGCCGATAAAGAGCAACATGATCATCGAGGTGGTGCGCAGGGTGGCAATCGCTGCCTGGCTGATGATGTCCCGGTTGAATTTACGATTGAACATTGCCAGCACCATGGCGCCGACGCAGCCGAGTGCGGCCGCCTCGGTCGGGGTGGCGACCCCGGCGAGAATGGTGCCCATGACGGTGAGAATCAGGCCGAAAGGAGGGACAAAGCTCCTCAGGGTCATTCTGACTTTCTGGCTGAGGCTATGGGTCCGCTCTTCATGCGGGATAGGCGGTCCAAGTTTTGGGTTGATAAAACAGCGTAGACCGACATAGAGCAGGTACATGCCGGAGAGCAGCAGGCCGGGGAGGATGGCGCCGGCGAACAGATTGCCAACGCTGGTCTCCTTCATTCCGGTCAGGCCGCCGTAAACAACCAGCATGATCGATGGCGGAATCAGGATGCCGAGGGTCCCGGAGGAGCAGATAATCCCGGCTGAGAGGCTTCTGTCATAACCGCGCCGAAGCAGCGCCGGTCCGGCCATCAGTCCCATGGCGACGACCGATGCGCCGACGATGCCGGTCGTGGCGGCAAAGACCGTCGAGACGACAATGACCGCCATCCCCAGGCCGCCGCGCAGGCCGCCCAGGACGATATACAGCGCATCGAAGAGGGCCTCGGATACCTTGGAGCGGTCAAGGACTTGTGCCATGAAGATAAAGAGTGGAACGGCAACCAGGGTGTAGTTCTGGAACAATCCCCAGGAATTGTTAACGAAAAGGTCGAGCAGGGCCGGGACGTTGCCGCCGTTGTCGATCAGTCCGAACAGGGTGGCGACGGCGGCCAGGGTGATGGCAAGTGGATGGCCGAGGGCGATCGATGCCATCAAAAAGACAAACATTGAAATGGCGAGGAATTCGGGAGTCATAAAACTATCTCCAGGTGAACATTATTGCTCTTTGAGCGTACGGAAATCGTGAATCCACTTGGCGACTCCCTGAAGCAGCAGCAGGATGAAGCCGATGGCCATCAAGGTTTTAAACGGGTAGAGCGGTGGCGCCCAAGAGGTCGAGGCACGCTCCCAGTTCTGCCAGGAGTTGGCGGCGTATATGACCGACCAGATCGACAGCAGGCCAATGGTTGGCATAAACAGAATCAGGTTTACGATCAGGCGTAAAATAGTCCGGGGCCTTTTGGGGAGCCGCGTCTCGAATATATCGATTGCGACATGGCCGTCGTGTTTGTGGGTGTAGGCGATGCCGATTATGAAGTGAGTGCCGTAGAGGAGTGTGGTTGCCTCAAAAACCCACACGGTTGGGGCGTTGAAGGCATAGCGCATCATGACTTCGTAGGCGACGACCAGAACCAGGGGGATGATCAAAAAGGAGGTCAGTTGACCGACCTTTTCATTCAATCCGTTAATGCTCTTCTCAATAAAGAACATTTTCAAACCTCTCGTTGGTAGTGCTTTGGCTGGGAAGTTCAATGGCTGGGGAGCTAGAGCTCCCCAGCCAGGACGGTGACTTACTGGTCGTGCTTGCCGGCAATGTAGTCGTCGATCGGCCAGGGAGCTACGCCGCTGCGCTGCTGGCGCCATTCAGAGAAATCCTTTTTGAAGGCTTCCTGTGAATCGAGAGCCTCTTTTACGTCAGGGTATTTTTTCTTGATTTTCTCCAGGTACGCTTTGGTCGTTTTTGCAAATTCAATGCGGGTCTCTTTGTCCATGGTGACAAATTCAATTTTTTCTTTGAATTTGTTGATCGCCTGAATATTGAGGTTCTCGATCCAGGAGTTGGACCACGCCTGGGTTTCGTGGGCTGCGATCTTGACGATCCACTGCAGGTCTGCCGGCAGGGAATCCCATGCTTTCTGGTTGATCATGAGGTCGCACTGGAATCCGGGCTGGTGCACGCCCGGTTCGATAACGTATTTGGTGATATCGTCAAAACCCATCGGGTAGTTGATGGCAGGGGTGGAATACTCGGCGGCGTCGATCACGCCACGCTCCAGGGCGAGGTAGACTTCACCGCCCGGCAGTGGGGAGACGCTGGCGCCCAGCCCGTTCATGATATCCATGTACCAACCCGGCGTGCGGATGCGCATCCCTTTGAAGTCGGCCATTTTGGTCGGCTTTTTGTTGGAGAAGAGGCCCATTTCCTGGCCGGTCTGCCCTGCAGGGAGGGCGTAGATGCCATAGGGCTTGTAGAGGGCCTGCAGTTTTTCGAGGCCGCCGCGTTCATACATCCAGATGTTGTAGCCTTCAGCGTCCAGCCCGAAAGGAACAGAGGCATAGGCAACAAACGCTTCGTTTTTACCCTTCCAGTACAGGGGGGAGGAGTGGGCCATCTGAACCGAGCCCTTGCTGACCGCGTCAAAGGTTTCGCTGGCACCGACCAGTTCGCCAGCCGAGAAGAGCTTGATGTCGAAACGGCCGCCGGAGGCCAATTTAACCGAATCGGCGAAGTGCTGGGCGATGTCGTAAAAGAGCAGGCCCTTGCTCCAGGGCATGATCATCTTCCAGCGGATTTTCTTGTCGGACGTCTTGATCTTGCGCAGTTCTTTCTTGACCTCTTCGTGGCGCTGATCGACGCCGAACTTTTCCCTCTTGGCGGCGAAGGCCTGGGGGGCGGTGAGCAGGGACAGGGCCACCAGCACGCCTATGAGAAACCCGAATCTTTTCATCTGCTGTCTCCTTCTTGGATGGAGTGGAATTTTTCGGCCGCCTTCCAAGCCGGCCCTGCAACCGATGCTATTATTCTAGTGTGAAATAAAATTTTTGCATTAGGGGAGGGCTGCGCCTCTCTCGTGACCATTTGTCAGTCCAACAATTGGTCTTACCAGTAGAGACTAAAGGGCGACTGCTTTCCTGTCAAGAACAAAATAAAAAAATGTTTGTTTTTTGGGGGAGGCGGCACGCAAGGCTCTTAAGGAGCTGAAAATCTGACATTTTTGGCTTGGGCGCCACGCGTTTTGGGGCTCGTGCGCGGGGAGATGCGTCATCTTTGTGGTTGACACAAAAACATGATTCTTTTAATTTCTGGCTTGGTTGATAAAAGGTAAGGCCGAAGATTGGGGGGTGTGATGGAGGATGACGAAGGGGTCGGGATTTTTATCGAGGCCGCCCGGCGGGCCGGGGCGGAGGTCGCCGGTCCGCTCGGCGTGAGCGAGGCGGTCGCCTACATCGCGGAGCGGGCAGGCGG